>NZ_JBXSQM010000028.1:0-1112 GCF_057063645.1 Lactobacillus sp. X-49 | reverse complement strand
GGTAAATTGTAAAATGAAGTTGAACACTTGCCCTAATTAAAAAATGAAAAAAGTCCATTGGACTTCTTTGATAGAATGTAATTACCCAATCAATTCTAGAAAGAAGTTACCAATGAACTCGCTTAATTCTACCATATCTAATCACCAAAAGGGCCAACATCTTGCTTTGCAAGACCGCGTGATTATCCAAGTCTTGCGCCAGCAGGGCCAGTCCCTGCGTCAAATTGCCGCTAGTCTTAATTGTTCGCCCGCAACCGTGAAATATGAGCTTGAACGCGGTCAGATTGCACTCTATCACGGTCAACGGCACCGCTATGATGCCCAAGCAGCGCAAAGACGCTATCAGGCAAGACGCTTAAACTGCGGTCGTAAGCAAGCCTGCTTGGCCAAAACTCGCTTCATTAAGTACGTTGAAGCGCACTTCTTCAAGCACGGCTGGTCGCTTGATGCCTGTGTGGGCCGGGCCTTAGCCAGTGGTAAATTTACCCGGGCCGAAACCGTCTGCACCAAGACGCTCTACCATTATGTGGAACGTGGTTTATTACAGATTAAGGCAACTAACTTGCCCGAATGCTTAAGCCGTAAGACTAAAGCCAAACGGATACGCCAGCATAAACGCAGACTGGGGCGCAGTATTAGTGAGCGACCTGCTGCTATTAACCAGCGCCGCGAATTTGGTCACTGGGAATGCGACCTAGTCTTAGGTCACAAGACCAAAGATGACCAGGCCCTCTTAACCCTGTATGAACGCATGACGCGCAAGTTTATGATTATTCCGATTAAGGATAAGACTGCCGCTAGCGTCATGACGGCCTTTAAAATCTTGCGCAGCCACTACCAAGAACACTGGAATGAGGTCTTTAAGACCATTACCACGGATAACGGTTCTGAGTTTGCGGATTTAGCCCAGTTAGAAAGAGTATCGCAGACGTTGGTCTACTATGCGCACCCTTACACTTCTTGTGAGAAGGGCGGAGTAGAGCGGCACAACCGGTTAATCAGGCGCTTCATTCCTAAAGGCAAATACATCAAGGATTATGATATGATCCAAATCTACGGCATTGAGGAATGGTGCAATAACCTGCCGCGCAAAATCTTAGCCTACCACACTC
>NZ_JBXSQM010000027.1:0-1482 GCF_057063645.1 Lactobacillus sp. X-49 | reverse complement strand
AAATTAAAATAACCAAAACTTTGTGAAATATTTTCAGTTTGTCCTTTATCATAAATTGCTTTAACTAGGAACACAGCTAGCGGTGGCGCCATTAAATTAAGAACCGTTCCGCTGATCACATGATCAGCATGAAAGTTAATTGTAGCAACCGCATGCAGAAGTGAAAAAATCAAACCAACAATACCACCAACAATTAAACCAATCCATGGTGTTATTTTCCCCAAGGATGAGGCAAATGTTAAGTTAAACATAATGGAAGAAAAAGCGCCCATTGTCATAATTCCTTCCAAACCAATATTAGTTATCCCGGAATTCTCACTATAAACACCACCAAGAGAAGTAAAAATTAAAGGTGTTGAATAAACAATCGTTGATGAAACCAACAGAGATAAAATTGCTACCAAATCCATTATTTACGACCTCCTTCAATATTAGCGGGTGAATTCTCATCAACAACCGTTTGGGGCTTAGTTTTAAATAACAAACCAATTACATATTGTATTGCAACAAAAAAGATAATTGCTGCAATTACAATTGAAACAATCTCATAAGGTATGCCAGCAATAGTCTGCATACCCAATCCGCCTATCTTTAATATTGAAAAGAGGATAGCGGCTAGCAAAATACCGATAGCTGTTCCCCCACCCAGCAATGCGACAGACAGGCCATCCCAACCAATATCAAGGCTCGTAGTTTGGTTAAAATAATTTTGATACGTACCCAATCCTTGGACAACACCACCTAATCCGGCAAAGCCACCTGACAATAGCATTGAAAGTACAATATTCTTTTTAGTAGACATCCCCGCATACCGGCTAGCATAAGGATTCGCACCTACAGAACTAATTTCAAAACCAATTGTTGTTTTTTTCATTAGATACCAATATGCTACAACTGCAACTAAAGCCAAAAAAATTCCAGCGTTAATTCTTGATTCACCAAACATAGAAGTAAGCCAACTGATTTTTAGACTACCATTTTGAGAAATTGTCTTAGTAGTATCTGTATCAATGCGCAACCCCCCAGGCATAACTTGCTGCATTAAGTATTGGCAAGAATACAATACAATATAATTGAGCATAATTGTGGTAATAACCTCATTCGTACCAAATTGTGCCCGTAACCAACCAGCAATTCCTGCAACAAAAGCACCAGCAACCGCACCGGCAATCGTAGCCAAAGGTAAAAGTAGGAATTTAGGCATATTAGGGTTAGCTAATACAATCCAAATTGAAGTCAACCATCCTGCCTGCGCTTGACCTGGTAACCCAATATTGAAAAAACCTGCACTAGATGCAACTGCAAAACCAATAGCTGTGAATATCAGAGGCGTTGCTTCACGAATAGTTTCTCCAATACCATTCATATTGCCCAACGCACTTGAAAACATTGAACTATACGCTTCAAATGGATTATAACTCCAGATAAGCATAATTACCGCACCAACTAAAAATCCAGCTAAAATTGAAATTGTGAGCACTA
>NZ_JBXSQM010000026.1:0-4160 GCF_057063645.1 Lactobacillus sp. X-49 | reverse complement strand
AATAGGAGAAATTTTGAGTTTGATGAGACCCATTAGTTAAGATAATAATAATTATTATACAAGCTATTAGTTTTGGGTGATTTAGTTGTAGATTGGTTCGAATTTTAATTGAAAGGTTTGAAAAGATGAGTAAAAGTAATTTCAATAAGAAAATGATTGTTTCAGTCGTTGGAGCAGCATTATTGTCAATTGGTTTTGCTGGAGTAAGCGGCCAAGAAAATGCAATGAACGCAACAACTGTTAGCGCTAAGGCTGCTAAGAGTAAAGCAGTTGGTGTAAATTCTGCCATTTACAAGAAGATTGGTAAAAAGGCGGTTAAGACAAGCGCAATCGTTAGAGCCGGCAGTAGAGTCACTACTTATGGTAAAAAGACCATTAAGGGCATAACTTACTATGAAATTGGCAAAGGTCAATATATTAAGGCAGCTAATGTTGATGGTAAGCTCCGTACATTGGTAAGGAATACCTCACTTTATACTAGAAATGGTAAAGTTATTAAAGGTAGTAGAATGGTAAAGGGCAAGAAGGTTAGAATTTTTGGTAAAGCCATTACCATTCATGGTAAGAAGTTCTACGCTACAAAGCGCGGATATATTCCTACTAAGGCCTTTGTTGTTAAACAGGCTCCAATTAATAATTTTGTGTCAAATACCCCAATAATACCAACAACTCCACCAGTAAGTGGTGGAGCTGAGGCACCAAGTAATTCTACTAATAACACTTCTAATATTATTAATGGTGGTGGCGCAAGCAATGGTGGTAACATTAATCCACCGGCAGATGCTTTAAGGAATCAAAGGGCAGCAGCAGATAATGAAGTTGACTATACTGCTAATAATGCTCTAAATACGCTTGTTAATGTAAAAGAACCAAAAGAAGAAGTATCTAAAGCAGTCGATGCCGTAAATCATGCTTTAAGTGATGGTAAAACAGGGATTAGTAACGCGAAGACAAGCGGTGAAATAAATCAATTTAAAGACCAGGCTATTGCCAAAATAAAGAATATTGTAGATGATTTTACCCGCAAAGCAGCAGTTCAAAAAGTTAAAAATAAAGCTGATGATGCTCTAAATACGCTTGTTATTGCAATAGGAAAAGAAGAAGCAACTAAAGCAGTCGATGATGTAGATAAACTTTTAAGTCATGCTGAGAGAGAGATTAAGAATGCGAAGACAAACGATGAAATAGACAATATTGAAAAAGATGCAGAGACAGCAATCGCTGCAGTAAAGCAAGCAGCAACAAACGCTGACACTGTGATTAATAATGCAGATTTAACTTCTGAAGAAATAGCCCAGATTAAAGATCAGACACTTGAAAAAATAAAGAATATTGTAAATGGTTTTATCTAATATCTGGTAAACAAAAAATTACTGACGCAGAAGAATTAATAAAAGCTAGACAAGGTAGTAGAAATTAATGATTTAGCACAAGGTGATAGTGTAAAAAAGATATTGTTATACAGAGTGGGAACACAATTATATACAAAATTAATTGTGCCAATACTATTAAAAATTTGAATACCATATTATCTGATGGAAAAGTTGAAATTAATGCATACTTACCAAAAGCAACTCAGGTAGCTGTTTTATGTCTAACGTATTTGGTATTTTTAGAAACTAGTTTTCTTTATAAAATTTAGTGAAGTAAAGTATTTGGTTTTATATCAATATAGTTTATGGATGCTAATATAAATTTTAAAACGTCAAGCTTACAAAGCGTGACGTTTTTTATTAGTGTTTTTGGGGTAGTCCAACAATTTTTCACACAATCTGTTTGATTTTTAAATAACATTCGTTAAATAAAAAACTTAAGGCTAATATTGAAAAGGATACTAACGCTGTTGATAATGCGCAAAACTATGCTGATATTATTAAAGCTCAAAATGAAGCTATTACTGTCTGCCAATTTGCGCAAGTTAAAGCAGAGAAAATAATATCAATTATCCATGACATTAATACTAAAATTGCTCGACTAACAAATGCTTCAGGATTTTTGGACGAAGCAAGTCTGCAAATTGCAAGAGCAACAAATATAAAAGAAATTGAGGATAATAATAACAATTACTATCGTAAAATTGGTAATCTTTTGAATAAGATTGATATAGCCTCTCTAAAGAGAGCTGCTAGTCAGATAGTTCAAGAAGCATATAATGATGCTGATATAGACGATTCTAAACTTAATGCGGTCGTTAAAAATATTAATAATGCTCAAACAACCGAAGACATCATTACTATTGTCCAAAATGCACTTCATGTCGTAAACAAGTAACAAAATAATAAACAATAAAAGCAAGCAGACATAAATAAATTTCCTAAGTAAAATTAGGAAATCTATTTATGTTCTTTTTGTGCTTAAAATAATAGTTGAATTAAACTTGCCCTAAAAATAATTCAATCTGGGTTAGAGTTAAATATTTTACCACGTCAGGCAAATTCCATAAATTTCTAAATGACTAGCCGAAGTTATAAAGCCTGTTTGCTTTTCAATTTTTTGGTGCATTTTGTTTTCAATTTTGGCAGAATTAGAGTAGAAGAGGTTAGTAATTTGCTCACATTTAGTACGAATAACGTGAAAGTGTGGTCTTATAAAATAGTCGTAGTGAATCGCTTCGTCACCGTTTTTGATTTCGATCACAATTTTGGCAGTTAACCAGTTTATTTAAAATATTGTAGACTTGTTGCTGGGTGAATAGCGTTACTAGTAGATCTTAACAAGTCAAATGTTGAATTAATTATGATCATTAAATAATTAGAAAATCTTTATTCTCGGCTTAGTTACTTTTAAGTGATGACAATGTAATAAATCAGTTGCCGCTTTTAAAGAATCCACTGTCAGTTTCATCTTCTTATCTTTATTATAAGTTTAGTATTGCAACAAAAAAACCGCCTAATAGGCGGTTTAAAGTTAGATTGACTTAATTATTAGCTTTAGCTTCTTGATAATTCCAAATAGCTGGTAAAATTAAACCAAGTAGGAATAAAACAATTGGGGTAGCAATATTCAAGCCTAAAGTTAGTGGATCAGTTGAGTAAATACCAAGTAAACAACAAATTAGGTTGATGGCAAAAGCCCAACCTCCAGCAACAAAGGCTAACCATTGATGCTTAGTCATTTGATAGTTGCCTGGGGTGTGGAACTTATCAACTTGTTTACGCAAAGCAATATAGGCAACAAAGACCTAAAGATAACGCATTGGCATCACAATTGAATTGAGTTTAATAAGTTGAGCCATAACTGCTTGGGCATTAGGTAATAATGCTTGGAAAACAATTGACCCACCTGACAGGATCACAATTATCCAAATGCCGTTGATACAACCGCTATTGTTAAAGTTACCATTAGAAAAAGTGCTACTGAGTGAATTGCCGATCCTAATGAAGTAAATTCGTTCCCTGCTCAAAAAGGAACTAGCGATTATCAGGCTTGGAAGACGCACTACGGTTCTTCTATTAACTACATTAATCCAAATGAATATAGCCCAGAAACCACCCAATTGAGTAACTTCAATTATTTAATTTTAATTCTGGAAAGAAATTGTGACTAGCTTAAAAAATAGGCGTTAAAAAATTTATAAAAGACAAAATTTATAACAATCATTTATTAATTGTTAAATTATAAAAAGTAGAAAAATCGTCAAACTATTAACATGAACCAAATTTAAATTATCTCAAATCTTATAAAATATAATTCTTAATATTATCTCTTTAATGTAATATATTGCTTTTTTTTTTTTTTTTTTATTTTACTATATATTGTCTTTAAATACTCAACGAATAGTCATAACATAAAGATAACGCTTTACACTGTACTTTTAAGCTTACATATTAGCAATTAGTACAAATTGATTTTGATATTACGGTTAAATTCTTATTTGGTGTTAATTAATCGAGATCAAAATTAAAAGGCGTGGGAATGCTGTGTATTCACTGCTACTGGTCATTTGTCTAATAATAACAGTGCTTGAAAAACTAAGGTGGTAAAAGGCAATAAATAGGAGAAATTTTGAGTTTGATGAGACCCATTAGTTAAGATAATAATAATTATTATACAAGCTATTAGTTTTGGGTGATTTAGTTGTAGATTGGTTCGAATTTTAATTGAAAGGTTTGAAAAGATGAGTAAAAGTAATTTCAATAAGAAAATGATTGTTTCAGTCG
>NZ_JBXSQM010000025.1:0-4445 GCF_057063645.1 Lactobacillus sp. X-49 | reverse complement strand
GCAGTTTTGCCAAAATTGAATTAAGCAGAAATTGCGCCAGCTTTTTCTGCTTCGCCCCCTGCGTAAGGGCGTTTGATGTAGTGACTTTTGCGAAGCAATTGTCACTACATCGAAAACGCTTCTTTTTAGCAAAAGAAGCAAAAAATTAGTAGAATAGGGTCAGCTGGAGGTCGCTAAATTATGAACCAAAAAATGACTGTTTCGTTTGCAAAAGGCAACGCCACCGAAACTTCAATTAGACACAATAACCGCTCCCTTGATCCCGATCACTTCGATTACGATAAAGCAGGACACCGTCACATTTTGCCAGAATATACGTCCCTAAACGAGGTGCTAGTTCATCGTGACATTAAAAAAGTTTATCAAGAGCAATTTGGCAAAGCCGTTGAACAATACAATGCCAAACAGAAACGTAAAGATCGCCGGATCACCGATTATTATCGCAAAATCAAAAATAGTAAAAATCAAGCGACCCAACGTGAATTTATTGTTCAAGTTGGCAACCAGAATGATTATTTAAAGCAAGATCGTACTACATCTAAAAATTGGCAAACTGCCAAAAAGATTTTGACCGAATTTGAACATGATTTTGAACAGAATAACCCCAATTTACAGGTTTACAATGCGGTCATTCACATGGACGAGCCGGGCTCACCCCACCTACACCTTAATGTTGTCCCTGTAGCACATTTTAAGAATGCACAGCGAGGAGTAACCGTTAAGCCGAGTTTTGATAAAGCTTTAATTGAAGAGGGGTTTAAACCTGATCCCAAGGACAGTCGGGCGCTTTTTCGTGAATTTCAACATCAACAAGCCGATTGTCTAACCGAACTAGCACGTAAATTTGGCATTGAACGTGAACAAGGCTTAACCAATCAATTAAAAAACGTCCACGAATACAAGCAGGCTATGCGTGCTGTCGATCAAGCTCAAGCCTTAGCTCTACAACAAAAAAGTAAAAATGCTGAATTAGCAGTTGAATTAACTGATCAAAAGATCGTTAACCAAGAATTAGACCAACAAATCAAGCATAAGCAAGAAAAAATGGCTGTTTTAAGCCGTGAGAGCCATTTAAAAGTCAAAAACGAGGAAACATACTTAAGTACACTAAAACGGCTCTCAGACGTTAATAAGCACACTGACGTTGATTATTATTTACCAACTAAAACTTTTGGTCTCGTTGATAAAGTTAGTGCCCAAGCCCGAATCGCTAAATTAATCAAACAAGCTAGGCTATCCCAAAACTTAGTTCAAGTAATTCAACAAAATCAAAAACTAACAGCCTCCAACACACAATTACAATTACAAATTCAAAAATTAACACTGGAAAACGAAACCATTGCTGATAAAAAATCACTTGAAGGCTATAACATCGGCATAAAAAAAGGACGCCATGAAGAAAAACAAAGAGTCCATGTTAAAGCTGGTGAGCCTTATCAAAAAGAAATTAAAAGCTTAAATAAAAAAATTACCGAGCAAGATAACTATGCTGTCGAACTAGTTATGGAACTTAACAAGTTACAAAGCGATAACTTAACTTACCAGTATCAAATCAAGCAATTACAAGAACAGTTAGGTAGCGTCAAAATACCCTATCAAGAAAAAATCGCCACTCTAACTACAGAACTCCAAGACCAAAAACAACAAAATCAAACACAAAAACAGCAATTAGCACAAAAAGACCAAGTCCTCCATATGCAAGCCACTGCTATCAAACACCAAAAGCACCAAATTAAGCACCTCAAACAATTTGGGCAAACTTTAGTTACTGCAATTGGTGAGTGCAAACCATTACTCAAAAATACTTGGTCTAAAGTTGTAGAACGTATTGGACAACATTTCCACCAACAACAAGAACCAGATTTAGAACTCTTCAAACAATATTGGACTCAAGCTGATTTCCAAACCCTTAAACATCACGCTTCAATGCCCTCACAAGAGGAATTACGCCAAATATATCTATCTCAGACACATGACAGAGGTTTAGATCGTTAAACCTGCTCCAGTTCTATCTTTGATCTACTTTAGGGCAGTATGGCCCCATAAAGGAAACTAACATAACCGCAAAGCGGTTAGTTAGGTAATTTCCCCTTGCAAAAGGAGAAATTACCTAACTAACTGCTTTTACGATTGTTGGTTATCAAATCTGATCAAAATGATCAGCATACATTTAAGCTTAAACGCCCTGCACAGTAGGTCTTGCCGTTGTTTTTTCTCACTTGATAAATGTATCTTGTTCTGGGCAACGCCATTTACTAACCCCAGTCAATAGCTTTTCTTGCTATGTTCTGCTCACTACTGCCGTATGATCCACTGCTACAAATTCTCCTTACATATGAGTAATTCTAAATCTGTAGTAGTCGTTTCTTACCGCCCTGACCTCGTTCGCTAAACTGCTGGTCGTCACCGCCACTTGCCCCACTGTCTTCGTTACTGACTTTCGGAAATAGATTTATTACTTGAGATGGCTCTATTAAACCTGTCCCTTTTTACAACTTTGTCCTGTTGGCTATTCATGTGCTGTCTTGATAACGGAAAAACCTCCGAACTAATCTTTTCACTTTAGTTCGGAGGTTTTTAGCTTTAATCTCTTGAATTCTTATTTAAGTTTGTTATACTTAATTATGAATTTGAGGACTAAAGCTAATTTATTCGACCGCTCAAATTGAATGTGAATTAGCTTTTTTCTTTGCCTAGATTGCTTTAAGTACAAGCAACCTAGGCTTTTTTATTTAATTAACAATGTAATCATAGCATAAAAAATAGAAATAAAAACATTTATTTCTAAAATTTAAATCATCAAAGAGCTAGTTGCTAACAGAAATAGCAACTAGCTCTTTGATGATTTATTCCAATAGTTAAGATAACATCAAACAATTGTGCAATAAAAAAGTATCTAACTTTTACACATTCCAAAAATATCCATAAGATTATTTATGTAATACACCAAAAATCGAAATTAAACCATGCCCAAAACCATGATTTGCAAAACTAGGATTAAGTAGCTCTTTATAAATTTTTCGTCCTTCATCAGAGAGTTCTTGACGAATAGCCAACGGAGTTAATCTAGACTGAAGTGAATCGGTTATAGCAGGAAAATATTCTTTTTTTTCTAAACGACGCTTAGCTGTACACATTATTTCTCGCTCTTTTGCAGAAATAGATCCCTGAAGGCAAGTATTTATTTCTGCTAATAAAATATTTTCTGACTTCGATACTTTCATCTTAACACCTCAATTATTTATGTTCTATCTATGTCCAAAACCATAGCCATCTTGCATACCACTTAACTTTTTTCTTATTACCGTAATATTCAGGTCCTAAAGTGTGATATGTTGAACGTAACAAAGGATTATAATCATCATTATTATTTATAGTTGTTTCTGTATTCTTTGTGCTATTTGACGCTTCTCCATTATTGATAGTATCAGCTGAAACAATCTGAGGTGCTGTAGCTACTAATAATTCTGTTGTAAGTAAAGTGCTTGATAATAAAGTAAATAATTTTCTCTTTTTCATTTCAATATCCTCCTATCAATTCACTATATGGCTATTATATATAATTTTGATTAATTTTCCAGCATAAATTTCATTATTATTTAATATACTTGATTAACAATATTTAAATCCCCTATACCAGTGGCAACTTAACATAATGTGCATTATCGGAAGTAAGAACAAACAGCCCGCAGGACTAAAACAGAAATTAATTTTAAAAATAATTTTGTGAAATTAAAACCGTATAGCATAAAAAAAGCCCGAATTAGTGGGCTTTTTGTTTTCTAATTTTTTCAATTTCACAATTAGACCAATTTCTTTTTTTACCAAAACAGCCCAGAAAAATCTAGGCTGCTTGGCATACTCTACTTAAATAATTTTACTAAATCATTTAAAACACAATGAAGTGCATTCAACAGCTTAGTTATCTGTTTAAGAAAAAAGTATATTACGAGAGTTTTAATCACGTTTTCCAGCATTAAGCTCGCCTCCTTTCACGAAAGATAATCAATCTTTCAGGATTGCGCGCCAAAAAACGTGCATATTCATTTTATCAAATAATCCCATTCTTAGAATATATCTTAATAATTATTTGCGTGTTATAATGAATGTACGAGAGTTTTATACGTTATTTCAGCGTAAAAAAACGTGCATACGACCTAATCAATCGTAAGGTACAGGGGCAGTCGCAATAGACTGCTTTTTTTGTTTCTTTTTGAAAAAGAAAATCGTGTCCTCAAGGACACGACCAGACGAAAAAACAAGCATTAGTCTTCACGACTTTTGCTTGTTTTTTTCGTCATGAAATTTTGTGCATTACGCAGTTTTGCCAAAATTGAATTAAGCAGAAATTGCGCCAGCTTTTTCTGCTTCGCCCCCTGCGTAAGGGCGTTTGATGTAGTGACTTTTGCGAAGCAATTGTCACTACATCGAAAACGCTTCTTTTT
>NZ_JBXSQM010000024.1:0-5419 GCF_057063645.1 Lactobacillus sp. X-49 | reverse complement strand
CCGCAACACTGAAGTTGCGGTTTTTCTTGATGCGCAGATTACTTATTAATACAAATTAATTATTTTTATTTATCTCCAACGGCAATTCTTGTTGTCTGCATTGAATCTTTAAATTTGTCTTCTTCTTGTAAACAAGATGTTAAGATATCAATCAAATACATATTCGAAAATTGAGAATTAATAAATTTTTCGTTGTCAGTAAATCTGGGATTATAAACATGAAAAATCAAATCACTAATTTGAGCAACAGGATTATCAAGGTAGCTCGTAATCGATACTATTTTTGCAAATTGCTTTTTAGCAATTTTTAAAGTCTCAACAATAGAGTTGGTAGTTCCGCTATTTGAAATTGCTAAAAATAAATCTTTGTTAGTTGAGATACTTGCACGCATTTTCATCCAATTTGGATCAATAAAGCTCTGAGCGTCAAAACCCATTCGCATCAACCGAAGGCCAAAAGCTTCTGCTGAAACACCAGAATTACTTGAACCTATTAAAATAATATGTTCTTGACTTTTTAATAGGTTTATAAATTGTTTGATTGAATTTTGATCAATCATTTGTTGAGTATTTTTAATAACTGTTTGGTAAAAACTAAATACTTCGCTTAAAATATCATTTTCTTGTCTAGATATATTCTTAATTAAATGCTGACTAATGTCTACTTTCATATCGGAATAACTTGTACAACCAATTTTTTTAACAAAACGAGTAACTGTTGCACAGGAAGTTTTAGTATTATGTGCTAACTCAGTTATTTTCATATTATTAATTTTAGGACTGTTTTGTAAAATGTAATCAGCAATGGACCGTTCATTTTTAGAAAAGCGTAAATAATTTTTTTGTATTGCAACAAGTGGGTTCAAAATAAATTCATTCCTTTTGTGATAGTTAAAACATATTGACTTTTTATATTACTAATTATAATGAATTACTATACTTAATGAAAATGATTTTCCTCAAGATTTAATGTTATTAATTATTTTTATTGTTTCATTTAGATCAAATCTAGAAAGCAGCTAATTATCAAAGAATATAGGTAAAAATAAAGTTAAAGCTACTAATGACAGTGTATATTTAAGATTATTTTATCAATTAAATTCTTGGAATTTTTAATTTATGCAAAGAAATTATTTGTTTATTGTGTATTTTATTTGTTTATTATGAAAATTATTTTCCTAAAAATAAAATTGCGCAAATAATTTTCTTGTAATATAATCAATCGTGAAAGGGGTTCCATAAAAATGAAAGAACAACCATATATTTTGCATAATATAAAAATGAAACGAGATGGTGATATTGTAACTATTGAATTGTATCATTCAAAACAGCAACGTACTTATGAATTATTGGCAGGCAATACAGCTAGTGTAAAGGGAATTAATACGAAATTGGCAACTAGTTCTAATGGTATTTTTCAAATTAAAGTACCACGTACAAGTTTGCCCCAATACTTTATTATTAAATCTGAAAATGGTGACTTTTCAACAAATCTATTTACAGAACGAGTGCTTCCTTTGAATAATGCAATTAATATTCGTGACATGGGAGGATATGAATCAAAGGATGGGAGATTTTTAAAGTGGGGGCTTCTTTTCCGTGGGGATCAGCTATCTAAACTGGATAAAAATGATATTGAGGTTTTAACACAGTATCATTTTAAAACCATTGTTGATTATCGTTCACCACATGAACGGCAATATCATCCCAATAAATTTTTATCAACGGTTATACAGGTTTTAAATTGTGACCCCCAGTCAAGTTTTTCTGAAGCTGCAGCTAACGTTGTTGATTTGCGAGGTGAAAACGAAAAACTGGTGCAATCTATAAAAAATGGAGAAGTTCCTAACAAATATCTTAATGACCGTGGCGAAAATGTTATTGAAAGTTACCAAGATTTAATTACATCTCCAGTTGCCAAACAAGCATATGGCAGAATGATCAAGGCAGTGTGTCGCAAAGAAAACTTACCTTTACTTCATCATTGTCGAGGGGGTAAAGACCGAACCGGTTTTGGTTCAATGCTGATCCTACTGTTATTGAATATAAAGGAGGAGGATATTATTCAAGATTATATGATTACCAAAACAATTCGTAAAGATCGAAATCAGCTAAAGTATGATTTGTATCGAGAACTTGTGCAAGAAAAATCATACCTTGATTATTTAATGGCGATGATAGATACAAGAAAAAGTTATATTAAAGCGGCAATTGATAAAATTTACGACCTGTTCGATACTCCAGAAAATTATTTTCAAAAGCATTTTGGCATAACAATGGATGAGATTAATAATGTAAGAAATTTTTATTTAGAAGAAGGAACGCAATATGATAGATAAATCCTCTAATGTAGCTGTTATATTGGCTAGTCATGGCTTTTTTGCAAAAGAAGCTCTACGCAGCGCTGAAATGATTGTAGGAAAACAACAAAATTGTGCATATCTTGCAGTTAAAGAAGATATGAATCTAGAACAAGCAAAAAGCCAAATGGAAAAATTGTTAATGGATCTGGATACTAGTAAAGGAATAATCATTTTATGTGATATTTTAGGAGGCACTCCTTCGAATGTCAGCGGTGCATTTTGCTTAAAACAGGAAAACACTTTGGTATTAAGCGGTTTAAATTTACCAATGCTTTTAGATTTATTTACCAATCGTAATCGAAATTTAAATGAACTAGCCGAGTCACTTGAAAAATCATATAAAATGGGTTTTCAAAATATTTCAGAAAGATTTAGAGAAGAGGAACAAGAAGATGGCAGTGGAATTTTGTAGAATAGATGATCGTTTGATTCATGGACAAGTAGTAACAACCTGGTTAAATATTAAACAAATTGAGCAGGTAATCATTGTTGATGATGCCGTTGCAAAAGACAAGATTCAATCGAACGTTCTAAAAATGAGCGTACCGCGTAACATTAAATTGCATATTTTTACTACAGAAAAATTTTTAAAAATTGTTCCTAATAATCCAGTAACTAGAAGAACAATGCTGTTGTTCGCATCTCCGTTTACAGTGGAAGAAATTGTTGATAATGGTTATAAGATTGAAAAACTAAATATTGGTGGTATTCGTGGTAATGATAAGCGTAAGCAATATACTAAGGCTGTGTTTTTAACAGATGACGAAAAACGTGCATTAGAAAGAATAATGGATCACGGTGTTGATGTTGAAATTCAAATGGTTCCAACTGATGGAGCTGTAAAACTAAGAGAGGTTTTAGAGAAATGAAAGTCTTTATTTTAACTGCTTTAGCTTTTCTTTTAGGAATTGATGATGTTAGCACTAAAATGTTTCGTAGACCGCTTTTGATAGCACCAATTGTTGGTATTATTTTGGGTAATTTACAAGCAGGATTAATTATTGGTGCTACTTTAGAAATTATGTGGATGGGAATCGGTGATGTCGGTGCTTATATGGCACCAGATTTAATTACTGGGACAATGATTAGTACATCGCTTGCAATTATGGGAAATAGTAATGGGTCGATTTCAACTATGGTTGCGACTGCGATCACATTAGCTGTTCCTACATCAATTTTGGCACAACAATTGCTTGTCCTAATTGAAACTGTTAACTGTTCTCTTAACGGCTGGGCTAAGAAGTTAGCTGATAATGCTGATGTAAAAGGAACATATTGGTTGACTTGGCCACCAGCACTTTTATATGGTTTTACTCGTGCATTTCCTACCTTTTTAGCTTTACAGTTTGGTGCAGGAGCTATTCAGCAAGCAATTAATGATTTGCCAAAGTTTATTATCAATGGTTTAAGTACAGCAGGATCAATTATACCATCAGTGGGTATTGCTTTGTTAATGATGACAATGTTGAAAAAAAGAGAACTTTGGATGTTTGTTATTTTAGGATTTGTTCTATCTTCTTATTTAAAATTAGACATTTTACCAATTACTTTGATTGCTATAGTATTTGCTTTCTTGTATGAAAGAGCAACAAGAGAGTTAGCAAATCAAGCAGTTGCAAGTCAACCTGTACAAACAAGTATTGGTGATGAAGATGAGGAGGATTACGACTTATGACCGATGAAAAATTGACTGTGCCAGAACATAAGTTAAACAATCGTGACTTATGGCGTATGTTTATGCGACTGAACACAATGAGAATTACGCTTAATTATGAAACCTTACAGGGTGTAGGTTTCATGCGAGCAATTGCTCCCGCATTAGCTAAAATATATCCTGATAAAAAAGATCTATCTGAAGCAATGAAGCGACACCTTGTTTTTTATAATTCGCATGTTAATTTCGATGCTGTAATTTTAGGTTTATCAGCTGCGATGGAAGAAACTACGCCGGCAGATGAAAAGGAAGGAATCAATCCATTAAAAACAGGTTTAATGGGACCTTTAGCTGGTTTAGGAGATAGTTTAATTAAATTTACTTGGCTGCCAATTGTTGGTAGTATCGGTGCATCAATAGCATTTGGTGGTAGTGTTTTTGGCCCTATCTTAATGTTTATTTTATATAATATTATTAACATGGGTGCACGTTATTATGCAGTTTCTTTTGGTTACAAAAAAGGAATTGATTTTTTAAATAGTAATCAGCAAAGCGATGTTATTCAAAAAATTTCAACGATGGCGAATGTTGTTGGACTAATGGTAGTCGGTGCATTAATTTCTACAGTAATCAAAATAAGTACGCCAATTAAAATTGCGGTCCACTCAAGCGTTTCAAGTAAGGTTGGTAATAACGTAATTAGCTTACAATCAATGTTTGATAAAATAATGCCTGGGTTATTAAGTTTACTTGTGACAACAGCAGTTTACTATATTTTGAAAAAGACTAATGGTAAGCATGCAGCGATGCTCATTATTGCAATGATGGTAATTGTTGTTGGATTAACATATTTCAAGATTTTATAATCAATATTAGGAAATCGTAACGAATTGAGGAAGCAATGTTTCATGTTTGAAGTTTAAATTTTGATATGATTACTTAAGAAATGTCTAAATTTGATTTGATGGATAAAATAAAAAATTTACCAGTCTCACTATCCTTAGTATAATAAAATCTGAGGTGAGATTATGGAAATAGGACCATTGTCAGAATGGGTAACAGCTTGTGCAGAAATCGCAGCAGTTTGTGTTGCATTGTTTTTACCATATTTTGATAAAATGCGTGCAAAACGTAAAAAAACTCGTAATATGAAGATTATGCTTAAGACAATTATCAATAATGCACTAAAAGATAATAATGTTACGGTTTTAGAGTCATTCTTAAAAATAAGTTATTTAGCAAGCGATGATGAAGATGACAAACAAATATTTTCAATTGCTGAACATGCGATTGAAGTCATTAAAGATGATAAACTTTCACAAGAGCAAAAGAATACTGCAATTAAGCAGATAGTTAACTATTTGAATCAATAAAATAAAAAGACACATTTAGTGGATAACGC
>NZ_JBXSQM010000023.1:0-3216 GCF_057063645.1 Lactobacillus sp. X-49 | reverse complement strand
CAGGAGTTAGTACATTGAAAACTAAATATAATCCAAGAAAAAACCGAGAAACAATCAAAAGAGAACAGATTGCAAGAGCGACCGAGAGAGTATCTTAAAGTAAGGTCAAGAAAAGAAGGGCGCACGGTGAATGCCTAGGCACATGAAGGCGAAGAAGGACGTGACGAACCACGAAAGGCTTCGGGGAGCAGTAAGTAAGCAATGATCCGGAGATATCCGAATGGGGGAACCCAATGCAGCGATGCATTACTTATTAGTGAATAAATAGCTAATAAGGGCGAGACGCAGTGAACTGAAACATCTAAGTAGCTGTAGGAAGAGAAAGAAAAATCGATTTCCCAAGTAGCGGCGAGCGAAACGGAAAGAGCCCAAACCAAGCAATTTATTGTTTGGGGTTGAAGGACTGCAATAAGTGAGTAAGGCGGATAGCAGAATTATCTGGGAAGGTAAGCCAAAGAGGGTGAGAGCCCCGTAAGCGAAATCCAAGAGACAGCTAGCAGGATCCTGAGTAGGTCGGAACACGAGGAATTCCGATTGAAGCAGCGAGGACCATCTCGCAAGGCTAAATACTAACATGTGACCGATAGTGAACCAGTACCGTGAGGGAAAGGTGAAAAGAACCCCGGGAGGGGAGTGAAAGAGAACCTGAAACCGTGTGCTTACAAGTAGTCAGAGCCCATTAACGGGTGATGGCGTGCCTTTTGTAGAATGAACCGGCGAGTTACGTTAAATAGCGAGGTTAAGTCATGAAAGGACGGAGCCGCAGCGAAAGCGAGTCTGAAGAGGGCGAAAGAGTTATTTGATGTAGACCCGAAACCAAGTGACCTACCCATGACCAGGTTGAAGGTGCGGTAAAGCGCACTGGAGGACCGAACCCACGTAAGTTAAAAATTGCGGGGATGAGTTGTGGGTAGCGGTGAAATTCCAAACGAACTTGGAGATAGCTGGTTCTCTCCGAAATAGCTTTAGGGCTAGCCTGGTGCGAGGATGATAATGGAGGTAGAGCTCTGTTTGGACGAAGGGCCCGTCAGGGGTTACTGAATTCAGATAAACTGCGAATACCAGATATCAAAGCACTGGAGTCAGACTGCGAGTGATAAGATCCGTAGTCGAAAGGGAAACAGCCCAGATCACCAGTTAAGGTCCCAAAATCTATGCTAAGTGGAAAAGGATGTGGAGTTGCGTAGACAACTAGGATGTTGGCTCAGAAGCAGCCATCATTAAAAGAGTGCGTAATAGCTCACTAGTCGAGTGACGCTGCGCCGAAAATTTACCGGGGCTAAGCATAGTACCGAAACTGTGGATGCATTAGCAATAATGCGTGGTAGGAGAGCGTTCTAAATGCGGAGAAGTTTAATCGAGAGGATAAATGGAGCGTTTAGAAGTGAGAATGCCGGTATGAGTAGCGAAAGATAGGTGAGAATCCTATCCGCCGAAAGACTAAGGTTTCCTGGGGCAGGCTCGTCCGCCCAGGGTAAGTCGGGACCTAAGGCGAGGCCGAAAGGCGTAGTCGATGGACAACAGGTAGAAATTCCTGTACTGCGTTAGATCGTTAAAAACGAAGGAGGGACGCAGGAGGCAAAGAACGCATGGGATTGGAAGACCATGTTCAAGCGTCAAGTGTAACAATGAGTCAAATGCTTATTGTATAAAAGCATAAGGCGTGACGAGGAGCGAAATAAAAGTAGCGAAGGTTCGGAAGTCACACTGCCAAGAAAAGCTTCTAGTGAGAGCTAACGTACCCGTACCGCAAACCGACACAGGTAGTCGAGTGGAGAACACTAAGGTGAGCGAGAGAACTCTCGTTAAGGAACTCGGCAAAATAGCCCCGTAACTTCGGGAGAAGGGGTGCTGGTGTAAGAGCCAGCCGCAGTGAATAGGCCCAAACAACTGTTTATCAAAAACACAGGTCTCTGCAAAGTCGAAAGACGACGTATAGGGGCTGACACCTGCCCGGTGCTGGAAGGTTAAGGAGAGCTGTCAGCGCAAGCGAAGCAGCGAACTGAAGCCCCAGTAAACGGCGGCCGTAACTATAACGGTCCTAAGGTAGCGAAATTCCTTGTCGGGTAAGTTCCGACCTGCACGAAAGGTGTAATGATTTGGGCACTGTCTCAACGAGAGACTCGGTGAAATTATAATACCCGTGAAGATGCGGGTTACCCGCGACAGGACGGAAAGACCCCATGGAGCTTTACTGCAATTTGATATTGGGCAGCTGTTAAACATGTACAGGATAGGTAGGAGCCAGAGAAGATAGTACGCCAGTATTATCAGAGGCAATGTTGGGATACTACCCTTGTTTGATGGCTGCTCTAACCAGGGCCTCTAAGCGAGGCATGGGACAGTGTCAGATGGGCAGTTTGACTGGGGCGGTCGCCTCCTAAAGAGTAACGGAGGCGCCCAAAGGTTCCCTCAGAATGGTTGGAAATCATTCACAGAGTGTAAAGGTATAAGGGAGCTTGACTGCGAGAGAGACAACTCGAGCAGGGACGAAAGTCGGGCTTAGTGATCTGGTGGTACCGCATGGAAGGGCCATCACTCAACGGATAAAAGCTACCCTGGGGATAACAGGCTTATCTCCCCCAAGAGTTCACATCGACGGGGAGGTTTGGCACCTCGATGTCGGCTCGTCGCATCCTGGGGCTGAAGTAGGTCCCAAGGGTTGGGCTGTTCGCCCATTAAAGCGGCACGCGAGCTGGGTTCAGAACGTCGTGAGACAGTTCGGTCCCTATCCGTCGTGGGCGTTGGAAATTTGAGAGGAGCTGTCCTTAGTACGAGAGGACCGGGATGGACATACCGCTGGTGTACCAGTTGTCTTGCCAAAGGCATAGCTGGGTAGCTAAGTATGGCAGGGATAAGCGCTGAAAGCATCTAAGTGCGAAGCCCCCCTCAAGATGAGATTTCCCATACGAAAGTAGTAAGACACCTCAAAGACTAAGAGGTAGATAGGCTAGGAGTGGAAGAGCCGTGAGGTTTGGAGCGGACTAGTACTAATCAGTCGAGGACTTGACCAAAAGCGAAGGCAATTTGGGAAGAGAGTTAAAGGTTTAAGTAGTGGATTATATTTAGTTTTGAGTGTAAAAGCTCAAAGAGAAAGTACGGTGGCAAAAGCAAGAAGGAAACACCTGTAACCATGCCGAACACAGCAGTTAAGCTTCTTAACGCCGAGAGTAGTTGGTGGGAGACTGCCTGCGAGGGTAGGAAGCTGCCGTGCTT
>NZ_JBXSQM010000022.1:0-11412 GCF_057063645.1 Lactobacillus sp. X-49 | reverse complement strand
GCGTGTTCAATCCTTTCAGGGTGACTTTGATCTGATAGGTGCCGGATTGTAGTGCATCATAGCTCCAGGAAATGGGCAACACAATGCGCGAATTAGGGGCAATCATAAAGTTGTTGGCTTTAAAGGTACGCATCTCACCACCACTGCGACCAATGGCTACCGCAACACTTGCTTGGGAAATAGCCATGGGGGCAATGTTACGCAAGGTAACGCCTAAGGCAGGGTGACGGTTAAAGAGTATCGGCGTGGTTTTGGCGTACTTCACCTTGGGAAAAACCTGATAGTTCTGTCCGCGTAAAACAATTCCTAACGAATAGGCATAATTAGAGGTAATCATGCCGCCCTTAGTCTTAGGCCTCTTGGAGTGTTCGACAAAGTGCCAATCCCCATAGATCATGCCATCAAAGCGTTCTTTAGGCAGTTTAACCGTGGCACTGATAACGCGAGATTGCCTTGGTCCTAGCTTAAGCTTCTGGTCGCCTCGATGAAGCGTGATTAAGGTAGTTAAAGGGTGCTTTAAACTAGGATCAAGTGTTTTAGTCTGGGGCGTAAAATCAATGCCACCCCCATCTTGGGTATAGGCATTACGCAAATTAACCCGCACCGTGATCGTTCTCTTAGAAAAGTTCTGCACAGCCATCTTAATCACATGAGTGGAATTCTTCCGATAAGCTAAATCAAAGTAATTACGGGTCGTATCGACCTGCTCTTCGGGGAAAAGCGGCCTAACTTCAAAGTCAGTGCTATCATTTGATCGAGCAGCCGCCACCATGGTTTGCGGAGTTAACCAAATTGCCAAGACTAAAATTAATCCCAGCCACCAACGCTTCTTAGTTTGCAAAAATGATTCCTCCTAGCAATTTTTAAAATATTGGCAATTAAACCCGCTGAATTTAAGTTAATTCAGCGGGAAAACTTCAAAACCCATGCAGCTGTTTTTATCAAACCAATCGCTAATTTCGTAGTAGTAAAATGAACAAGCAAAAAGTATCACTATTACAAAAGTTGGCAAACCGATTAACTATATTAAAATAGTGGTATCAACATTGCACTGGTATTTTGAATAGCGCAGTTAGTATAAATGTATATAGCCATAGGTTTGGACTAACAAATTGAATTATAAAAATACGAAACAAGAAATATATAATTCAAAAATGGTCATAAATAGGAATTAACAGCTATTACTAAATGCGCTTAAGTTTATGATATATCAATTTGCGGGATCGTACAGAGTATATAAAAAAAAAAAAAAAAGTAATATAGAGTTACCGTTATTTGAGAAAATAATAAACCTTAGAAAAAGCTGGATTTAATTAAAGCTAAGTAGTTATTAGCATGGGGTTAGCAATTACTAAATAAGCAAACAAGAATTAATAAAATAAAGCAAATAAGCGAAGAAAAAGTAAACATTAATTCTTAGATAACAGTAGTTATTAATAACAGATTAAGATTTTGTTATGCTTAAAAGCAACAAAAAAAAGGCATTAACTGCCTCTTTATTTAATTTCATATTTATAACTTTATTCTAAAATTAGTAATCAAAAAGAAGATGACAATTTTCATCTTTTTGAAATGGTAACTTTTCTATACTTTTAATTCTTCAAATTAAAAACGTCGCTAATTAGCGACGTTTTTTACCAAATATGAAGCAACCTATCTGGTTGTAACTTACTTAAATTAAATTGATGTACATGTTGCGCTTGACTTGGGGGAAATGATTCCACAAAATCAGCCAAATTAACCAATCCCGTAGAATAAGTCCACATACCCTTAACTTTTTTAATCGGATCAAGCATTTCATTTCTAATCGGGTATGCCGAAATTAAAAAGTGTTTATGATGGAACTTAAAAACAAAGTATGGCAACCGAAATTCATTAATAATTTCCTCTTTTGTTTTGCCAATCGTGACAACATTACGATAAGTACCATACTTTGCCGTAAAACGGTCATTAAAGGAAAAATAAAAATTAGAAATATGGACATGGGGAAAATCTTCTTCCCTCATTTTATCGGGAACCGCCATTACATGAGTATAATAATCTAAATTACTTTCCCTTTGTGATAATGCTTTACCCATCTGATTAGGACTAATAACATGAGCCCATTCTGGAAGTTGAGTATTACTCTGATAAGATAAATACATTTCCCTAACCACATTAGGCTTGACCCAGTCATACTGTCGACGAATTTCATTGCGTTCAAGCAGACTTCGCAAATTCCTATGATACATCAAGTCAACCACAAATAATTCATAACGGTATCGTTCAACCCACGGTTGATAATGCTCGACATTTTCGGCAAGAATATGGGTACTGTCGACAATCACCGTTTCGCCACGTTTCATTTTTTCTTCTACGAGGTAATCCACCACTTTTTCCGTTTGCTCATTTGCATAGCGCGGAATAACTTGATGTAAACAATCGGTATCTTCTTCATAGTAATAGGTTAAATTTGCCAACAATAATCTAATTTGATCACGGCTAATCGCGTACGGTTGTAAGTGATGACGCGAAATGAAAGAAGATTTACCGGAGCCGGGGGCGCCTCGCAACAAAAATATTTTACGCATGCCTTCTACTCCAAACTAAGAATGTAAATATATTTAGTATCGTCTTAAATTTTAACATATATCTGGCCAATTCCACTCTTATAACTAAAAAAGCCAGACAAAAAATCAAGATAATACCTGTTTGTCCCTAATCTGTAAGTATTTATCAAAAGTATATACGATGGGCTCGGCATTATAAACTTCCAGTTCAGTAATAACGCTATCATCAATTTGTTCAAGTTTCTTGATTAAAGCACGCAAAGTTGAACCATGTGCCACAATTAGTTGATCCTCGCCTTTAAGTAGACGTCGTGCTACTTCGTTATGATAGTAGGGTAATACTCTTTGTTGCGTTTGGTAGAGACTTTCAGCTCGCGGTAATCTTTGGCGATCACAATTAACATAACGCCGATCAGTAATTCGATCACCAGCGGGTGGAACAGAGTAAAAGCCCCTGCGCCATTCTAATATTTGCTTTTGACCAAAAATTTCTCGTGATAAATCTTTATTTAATCCCCGAAGTTTGCCATAGTGACGTTCATTTAGCCGCCACGTTTTAGTAATCGGCAAATATAAAAAGTTGGCAACTTCTGCAACAATGTTTGCCGTTTCAATCGCTCGCACAAGAATAGAAGTATGCACATGGGTGGGAGCAAAATTAGGGATCTTGCTAATTAATTGACCAGCCAATACAGCTTGTGTCCTGCCACGAGACGTTAATTTAACATCATTCCAACCCGTATAAATATTAGCATAATTAGCGGTACTTTCACCATGCCGCAAGAGCACTAACTTGACCATTTTTAATTCATCCAATGCATAAACAAAAGTGCAACACCTGCAACCGTAAAGATTAAACCAAGAATCATAAAGGCTTTATTACCACGACGGTGATTTTGGCGTCGATTAAAAGCATAGGCTAGATCATATAAGCCAACGATTAATACAATAATTGCCGTATATACATTAACTTTAAAATTCACTTTCTTTACTCCTCATGTTCACGATCTGATACAATCATTTGATAGTTTTTACCACGTTCACATTCTACCTGAAAATTAATGTGATTAATCCCTAAAGTTGCCAATTTTTGACTAATTTCTTGTGTTAACTGTTCGAATTCACCCGCCGTTAATTTTGCATCAACGTTAACATGAGCATCCAGCATAATATATTGATCACTATAGCGCCAAACATGAACGTGGTGAATATTTTTAATTTCTGGAAAAGATAATACGATCTGGTTTACTTTATCTAAATCAATATCAGGATTTGACTCCATTAAAATATTAGCTGCTTCATTAGTTAATACAATTGCTTCACGTAAAACGAACAATGATACTAAGATTGTCATTACTGGATCAAGCCAAGCAACATGCCAAAAATAAATACAAATAGCTCCAATGACAACAGCAACACTTGAAAGAGCATCACTTAGCATATGAATAAAAGTAGACCTTACGTTAAGGTTATTTTTATTATTTTGATGCATAACAACCATCGAAACTACATTCGCAACTAGTCCAATAATGGCAACAACCAGCATAATACCACCACTAATTTTGGTCGGTCGCCAAAATCGTTCAATTGCCTCAATAAAAAGCACTATACTGATTAAAATTAAAATGATGCCATTAGTAAAGGCTGCCAAAGTCTCTGCACGCTGGTAACCAAAAGTCTTTTCCTGATTGCTACGTCGATTGCTGATTAAATGGGCAACAAATGAAATAACAATTGCACCAACATCACTTAGATTGTGAACCGCATCAGATAATAATGACAATGAGCCAGAAATAAATCCTCCGACAAATTCACTAAGCGTGATTATCACATTCAGCGTTGTAACATAAGCATACCGCTTTGTAGTAGAATCTTTCATTTGTTTTTCTCCTTTGCAGTTAGTGTAACAAAAAGTCCTACTAAAAGTAGGACTTTAAATATTTTCAGCATCAACATTATAATCAACAATTTCAAACTGACCATTAGTATGCAAGATACCTCGACTAACACTACCATTATTAGGAAAAATAATGTCATGTTTGCCATCACTTTGATTCCAATACTTAATTGCTAAGGTTTTAATAAAATCACCATGAGAAACAATCAATATTCTCTGTTCTTTTGTAGTTAAATCACGTAAGACAGAAATTGCCCGTACCATTCGCTGGTCAAGTTCCTGTTTATTTTCGGCTAAATGCCTTGGGTCAGCTTTTTTCGTTGCCTGCCGAAATTCATCGATGCCCACTTGATTAATTATATTAGTAATGTTTTTTTCGGGTAACATCCCTGCAGCTAGTGATACTTGCTCCCAAGTGTCAGCAATGTCATCACCTTCAAAGGACCCGAAAAACACTTCGCGAAATTCAGGTAATTTTTTTATCTTTCCTATCTCGGAAACCTGATTAACATCTTTCATTAAATGAACAGTATCAATTGCACGTTTAAGGTCAGAAGAATACATATTATCAAAATGAACCTGTCTTAACGCTTGTGCCGTGCGCTTTAAGTCATTAATCCCATTGATTGTCAAAGGAGAATCGCACCATCCCTGAACCTTGTTCAACTGATTGAACATTGTTTCGCCATGTCGCACTAAATAAACTTCTGTTGCCACCTCTCATTCTCCTTTCCTTACTTTAAATAATGTGGAATAAACTATAACATATATGCTCGATAAAAGAAATACCCAGCTTGGATAAAGGCAAGAACTGCAATAAACAGCCGGACAGCATTAGCTGGAACCTTACGTAATATTCCCATTCCAAGATATCCACCAATAAACATCCCAATTGCTAATGGAAAAGCTTGTTGCCAATAAACATGTGTGGTAACCGCAAATACAATTAAGGCTACAAGATTACCTAAACCACAAACAACATTTTTTATTGCATTTATTACGATGAATTTTTCATTAGTAATATATGTCAGTAAAACCAAAATAATGACCCCACCAGCAGCGCCAAAATAGCCAGTATATACTCCCATTACTAAAAGTGCAAAAATATATAGTAGTTCCTGCCATAAAGGACGTTTATGAGGTGCTAAATTATGATGCTTTCCAGAAGCAATCACCATCACCCCAGACCCCGCAATAAAAAATGGAACTAGTTTTTCGAAAATTTTCGCTGGAAACGCCAATAATAAATATGTTCCTAAAAGTGAACCAGAAACAGTGAAAATAGCATAAAAAGCCACCTGCCGCCAATGCCCTTTTAGTTCCTTAGTAGAAGAAATTGTTGAACCAATACTAGTCCAAATCAATGCGGCATCATTAGTAATATTAGCATAAACGGGAGGAATCCCAACCGCTAATAAAACTGGGTAAGATGCTAATGAAGCCATTGAAGCCACTGATGATAACAGCCCACTTATAATTCCTCCTAGAAGAATAAATATTATTGTCAAAAATGTTGGCATCATTTTCCCCCTTTTATCATCATATCGATTATAATGCAGTTAGTAAACCATTTAAGAAGGTAAATTTAAAGTGACAAAATTTGAAACATTAATCTTTATCCCAGAGGGTAGCATACTCAATGAATCTGCCGCTGAAAGAAGCGCACTCAAGTCCACCTTAAATGCCATCGGACAAGAATTTGGTTCAAGCCAACGATTAAAATATAATAATCTGCAATCTCAAATCAAACTGCTTGGCTTTAACGAACGAATCAAACTGCTATTGCAAACGTTTGACATCAGCCAAATAGATTTATTTACTCACGAATTACAAAAGCAACAACAGCTTGTAAAGGATGTAACCAATTTTTTAAATGAAGTTAAAAATCAAGTCAAACTAATTATGCTTGCTAAAGAATCAAGAAAAACTATTATTTCTAGACTTGGCCCAAGTGAATTGTTATCGTTTTTTTCAGCCACTTATTTTATGAATGATTTTTCCAAAAAATTACCTGACAGAAAAATTTTTGATCAAATTATCCGTGAACAAACGCTTAACCCAGATTCATGTCTTGTTATTGGGACTGATCTAACTGATGAAATTCAGGGTGCCGAAAATGCTGGATTACAATCATTATGGTTAGCCCCGAAAAAAAGCAAAATTCCAATTAACCCTCGTCCAACCCTGCATTTAAATAAAATTAGTGACTTATTATTTTACCTTAACATGAGCTAGTCTATAATAATCAATAGAAAGAAGAGATGTTTTAACAATGAAAAAAGTTGCAGTAGTATTTGCTAATGGCTGTGAAGAAGTAGAGGGATTAAGTGTAGTTGATGTCTTGCGACGATTAAGCATTCCAACTGACATGGTTGGTCTAACTAGCCCAAAAATCACTGGCGATCACCAGATTCAACTTATCTGTGATAAAGTGGTGGATGATAGTTTACTAAATTATGATTTAGTTGCTTTCCCAGGCGGAAAAATCGGTGCCGAAAATTTACGCGATAATAAAAAACTTCGCGACTTAATGGTTAAGCGTTACGAAGAAGGCAAATGGAATGCAGCGATGTGTGCTGCTCCAATTGCCTTAGCCCGTTATGGCATATTAGACAACGCTGATTATACTTGTTATCCAGGTTTTGACAAACAAACTAAGCAAGATGCTCCAACTGGTAAATTTAAAGAAACAATTACGGTTACAGACACCAAACATAAGCTTATTACCAGTCGCGGTCCGGCTACTGCGTGGGCATATGCATATGCAATTGCCGAAGCCCTAGGAGTTGAAACTAAAGAATTAAAGCAAGGAATGCTTTACAACTATCTAGCTGATAATATTCAAGCAAGTTTATAACTATTAAAAAATGTCTCATTTTATAAGAACGAGACATTTTTATTTATAAAATTTCTACTAAAGATCTTATCTTACTATACTCTACTATGAGCATACTCGACAATAACAGTTAAAACTAAAATAATTACCGTACTACCAAGCAAAACTATAATTCCTGAACTAAAATTCAATTGCGGATTTTGGTATAACATTCCTAATTTCCCCGAAACGGTATCAACCGCATTCAAATACGTCATCGGTAACCAAGCACTAACTTTTCTTAACATTGGGACAGCTATTACCGCCACGTTTACTCCTAATACTAACAAGAGTGCAAGCAACAATGTGGGCAGTTGAGCGCGAAAAATTTTGGCTAAAAATCTTACTAAAACTACTAAGAATAACAGACCCAAAAGTTGCAAAACAATAATTGGTAAAATCAAATTGCCACTAGCCACAAAATTAGTTATCATTCGACCGTTAACAAATTTATAGGTCAAATACGGAAAAGCTAAATTACCAGAACCAGCAAAAATCGTAGCGGCAATTATCATTAACAAATTTATTACCAAAAAACTTCCCCCTAGTAAAATTAAACCTGCACTAATTTCTGTTAAGGACTGACGCCATTTACTAATGGGATTGAGCCGAGTTAGATCAAGTTTTTGGTGATAAGGTTCTGTTAACAATAAAGTTAAGATAAACAAAGCCACCAAAGTAAATAGATACGGTAAATACTGCTCGTTAAGGTGCAACCAAAATTGGATTCCCGTTACTGGCATATCTTGACTTTCATAAGCGAGTGGTTTGCGTTTAAGATAGGCAAAAAATTTTAGTTTATTATTAGTCTCTGTCACTTGTGCTGGATCAACCTGATCAGCGATATTTTCTAAATGTTTTTTTTCATGCTGCTTTTTTTGCCACATAAGCGTATAAGCTAACTGCCACTTAGCAGCTTGGGCCGCTTTTTTTATTTGATAATCTTGGTTGGCAATTTTTTGGTTACTGTTAATATCTTGTTCAGTTTCTTGATAAAGGTCACTATTTTTCTTTTGTTGCTTCAGATTTTGTTTTAACTTAGCATTTTCTGTTTGGTAATAAGTGCCTTCTTTTTGGGCTCCTTCCTGCAAGGTAAATTGGGGCGTAGTACGCAGGTTCAGGAATAAAACAACGCCCAAAATTAGAATCAGGATAGAAAGACAAATTGGCGTCAACTTATTTTTAACTACTTTTTTTAGTTGAAATAAGAGATAAGCCATTATAGTGCCCCCACTTCTTTGAAATGAGGAGTTCTAGTCCGTTCTAATAAGCAAATCAAACTAAACAACATAAGTGAACCAATTAGTAGGGTATCTACCCCACTAGCAAAATTAATTTGGTAATTATCGATGTTATAAGCAGCTACCCCCGAAACCACATTGATTGCATTAAAATAAGTGTTAGGTAGCCATTGGGCCATCTGAGACAGTGGTTCAATTACCGTGGTTGCTAATCCAATGCCTACTACTAAAAGTACCGCTAATAACAGTGTCGGCAACTGATTATGCAATAGTTTTGCCAGTAGCTGGATAAACAGTACTAAAAATATAAATTCCAAAAATTGTAAGATTAAAATTTGGGGGATTAAAGTCGCTAACGGGGCCACAGCAACTATTTGCCGCCCATTGACCAAGTGATGGATAATAGTTGGGTATTGTAAATTACCTGTACCAAAGATTAAAGACGCTCCTGTAAAGACTAATAAACTAACTAATAAATATAATAAACAACTAATGGCTAACCCCACTAAACTATTAGTTAATAGCTTGCTCATTACATTTATTGGTAAAACAGTGGTGATATCTAATCCATTTTTATAAGCGTCAGTGTATAAATACGTTAGAATAAAAATTATCACTAAGGTAAATAAAATTGGCCAATAGGTTCCGTTTAAATCTGACCAAATCTGAAGACCAGTAACGGCTGCATCACTTTCATAAGGCATCGGATGCTTAGCTAAATATTGATAGCGCTTTTTTACACCACTAACAAAGTCAAGGTTTCGCCCACTTAATCCAGTAGTTTTCATTTTATTATTCTCTTTGATTTTTTCCTTATAAACTGGTCCCCACTGCCCCTTATTAATATGTTCAATCAACGCTTGATTTACTTGTAATTGCTTTTTTGTTTGCTTCAGTGCAATTTTAGTTTGTCGGTAACCTTCACCAGTCGGTGAATACTTTTTTAATGCTTGCTTATCTTGGGCAATATTATTTTTTTGGATTACAATATTGCCTTGTATCTGCCCCTTGATTGACTCTCCGCTGTCAATCTGATTGGTATTAAGAAATAAACCCCCAAAGGAAATAATTATTAAAATGCACAAAGCAATTATGGTTAAAGTATGCTTAGTTATTTTTTTAAATTGAAAACCAAAGTACGACATCATTCTTACACCTCACGCATCATTTGTTGTTCTAAAACTAAGCGATGAGCGTTTACCATCCTTAGTTCACTGCTATAATGTGAAGTCATGATAATACATTTGTTTTTATGCAGAACTTCTTGTGCTAAGCGATCATAAAGTTGTCTGCGACTTGCCTCATCCAAACCATTAGTTATTTCATCCATTAGATAATATTCGGCATCACTCACAAAATACATGGCTACCAGCAATTTCTGTTTCATTCCTAGTGAATACTTTTTAATGGGCACTTTGGCGTAATCTTGCACCCCTAAGAAGGCTAACTCGTCTGCTAAATTCACCTGTGAGTGCCACATGTTTTTGATAAATTTTAAATAGTCTAAACTATTAAGATTGGGATTGAGCCAGTCATTACTTTCGAAGAAAAAAACTTTGTCTTTATTTTGGGCATACGGTTTACCTTCTAAGCGAATTTTTCCGGTGGCAATTGGGATTAAATTAGTAAGTGCCCGCAAAAAGCTGGTTTTGCCTAAGCCATTTTCAGCAGCAATCTGATAAAACTGACCAGGTATAAACTGATAACTAAAATCATGTAGGATTGGTTGACGGGTTTTAATTGTGAGATGATTAACTTCAAGCATAACAGTCTCCTTAATAACAATGTGATTAAAAATGCTTTTATTTGATAATAGCATATTTAATTTTGTAAATATATCTATATTTATAAACAAAAATGGTTCCAAATATCACTGCGATATTTGGAACCATTTAAATTACTAAATATTATTCTTCAGGATATTTACCAATTAATAAACTAGGAATATTAATATTACTATCATATTCTAACCAGTGCATTAATTCATGTAAGGAAACTTCGCCAATTTGTTTGTTGCGCGGCGACAAATTCTGAATTTCTTTTTGAACCAGGGGCAATTGTTTCAAAGCGATTTGTTTACCCGCATTATCTTTTAGTCGCATCAAATTTAGTTCAACTTCAACTAAAGACTTTAAGCCCTGCTTTAATGCTTTAATATTATAAAGATCTGAAACTAAGTTAACCCAGCCATGATGTTCACCGCTTTGATCACTAATATGAGCCATGACCGTATTATTGATTGTCTTAATAGCTATTATTTTAAATAATATTTTTTGTTCAATTAGCTGTTCAACATCCTTTTTTTCAAAGGTTGATTGTTTTTCAGCTTGTTGATACATTACTGCATGTGGAGAAAGTTTAAAAGTATAACCCGCTCGCGCTAATTGTTTACTAGCATGCTTATCTTGGCTTTGATCTTTTTTGGAAAAAGAATTAATTAATAAGGTAGCAATTGTTCCCGTGGCAACAGAGAACAAAGATACTGCTGCCGAAATGATTGTCATCTTCATACTTTTCTTCATCGTTAAGTCCCTCCAATCTATACTTTATTTTTAATTTAACTGCGTCAGTAAGCAATGTCAATTATCTTTAACCAATCTTGAATTTTATTAAACAAAAAAGAAGCTCCCCATTGCTATGAGAGCTTCTTTTCTTATCGCAAATTAATTAAACTATCCTCCTTAAAAACTTCTCTTTTTAATATATTGGTTATGTCCAATTATGTAGTATGCTTTACCATGAATTTTGACTGCATTGCCATAGGTTCTAATCGTCTTATGCTTCTTTAATTGCTTACCAGCCAAACGTTTACCATCTTTGTTATAAATATGACTAGCTACTTTTAACCGC
>NZ_JBXSQM010000021.1:0-15679 GCF_057063645.1 Lactobacillus sp. X-49 | reverse complement strand
TTAAGCGAGTTCATTGGTAACTTCTTTCTAGAATTGATTGGGTAATTACATTCTATCAAAGAAGTCCAATGGACTTTTTTCATTTTTTAATTAGGGCAAGTGTTCAACTTCATTTTACAATTTACCTATGTTAATCTTTGTAAATTGCTTTCCATGTATTCCTTTAATACTTGGTATTTAAATTTGCTTACATCTCTACCTTCTAATCTAGAAATCATTCTCCTAGCATACTTGTCGATAATAAATATTGGCTGATCAAAAATATATAGCAATATAACGTCAGAGGTTTCATTCCCAATACCTTTTATATTCATTAGATTTGTTTTTAAGGTTTTTGGAGATAACGTTTTTTTCATTTTGTTAATATCAAATCCAAACGATTCAAAAAAAAGCAAAGAATTTTTTATAGTTTTTGCTTTAGCATTGTAAAATCCACTTGGTTTGATTAATTTTTTTAACACTTCTAAATTAACATTAAGCAATATATCAGGTTTAAAACCGGTTTTTTCTCTCAAATTGGCAAGTGATTTTTCTGCATTTTTCCAATTAGTATTTTGTACTAAAATTGCTCCAACTAAGGTTTCCCAATCACTATCCGAAGGCCACCAATATTGCCTTCCATATAGTGTAATCATATCATTGAATACTTGATAGTAATTTATGTATATCACATCCCTCTTAGGAAAACGATTACAATTTATATTTACTTGTTGTATTGTAACAAAAATAAAAAATAAAAGAAATATTAGCTTGGAAATCAATAGGTGAAATAGGTTTGAATCAGTATATAACGGGTTAACACACATCAAGATGGCAAAAATCACTTAATTGAACAGTTTAAGCAGAGAATTCATTTCTTTATCAAGAATTAAATAGGGATATTGTAAATTTAGTAAGTCCAATATGGACAACTAATGGCTATTTAATATCAATAAAATAATTACTTTAAACTTAAACCTGTTAATTAATACTATAAATCTTTCAAAGTTGAAAGATTTCAATAATAAAACCTCGAAATTAAAGCAATTTCGAGGTTTTATTATTTTAGTTTCATCACTTTTAATTTATGACTACTTTACTATAATTATTATTCGTTTAATAAATCACCTGGATACTTTCCAATTAATAGCACTGGTGTTTCAGCCATTGTTCCCCGCTTAATGAATTGCTTTAATTGCTTAATTGACGTTAACGCAATTTTTCTGTTTTGACCAGTTAATCCAGCAGCTAAAGTCTCTGCTCGACTTAATAACTTTTCTGTTGGTTTTCCGTTATCTTTTGCGTGCATTACACTTAATTCTGCCTTGATTAGTGGTTGCAGATCTTCATTAAGCAAATTTTTATTGTAAATAGCATTCACATATGTAGTATAGCCTTTATATTTACCATCTTTTGATACAAGATTGACAGATACACCATTATGAATTACATTAACATTTTTGACTTTGAAAAGTGTATTCTGGTTGATTATTTTTTCCAGTGTATTTTTGCTATAAGGTGTTCCATTATTTTTATATAATGCTCCCTTTTGCGCATTCGGTAATTTAAATACATATCCAGCATTAGCTAGCTTTTTGGACCATCTTTTTTCGGTATGCCAGTTTGATTTATGCGAAGATGTAGTAGCAGAAACACTAATCGCTGGAGAAGTTACTAAAGCGGGAGTACATAAAAATAGTGATGTTAAAGCAACTTTTGTAACTTTTTGTAAATTTATTTTCATTTTTAATACCAACTATTCTGTAAATTAAATGATTTTTTACTATATAAAATATTATACTTCAATAAAATTTAACAGCAAGTTTTAATTATTGGTTATATAGCTTTCTGACAATTGTTATCTTCCTTATAAAATTTACGATAATGTTATGGCTTGAAAGGCAAAACCTGACACAGTCAAGTTAACTTTTTTAAATAGTATTATGATTTTTTATGAAATAATTGTTATACTGGTATATGAATTGTTGAAAGGGAGAAGAATAAATGAACAAATTTTGGAAAAAATCAATATTAGGGCTATTGGCAATAGGAATGTTTACTACCATTCAAGTAGCTAATGTTCATGCTGATAATGTAAATTATCATAACACTTCAGCTCTCTCACCAAACAGTAAGGGAACCAATTTAGATAAAACAACAACTACTGCTAATAAGTCAAACGAGACTAATCTTAACCAAACTCCACTGACGAAGAATAGTTATCTGGTTGTTTCATATTTACCAAATAAGTCTATTCATCTTTATACAAGAAATAATACGAACCAATTTAAACGTAATGGTAAAGTAATTAAAAATGGCACTACTTTAAAAACTTATACTATGGTTAAGAATGGAAATTCAACTTATTATTATGTTGGTAAGAAGCAATGGGTTAATTCAAAAAATGTAATTAAATATGATTTGAAACATACCCGCTATAACGTTCTTAAGAATAGTCCCAAGTCTCAGCAATACTACACAAGCCAATATTTCCCAGTATTTGCTCCATGGGGGTGTGCTTCTAGTGCACTATCAATGTTAATGAAGTATGATGGTACCTGGAACAAGGTTTCTGGCGCAACTGATACGGCCAAATTAACTTACATGCAAAACAATTTGCCACGAAATAGGGCAACTGGTGGCCAAGATGGAGATCCTTATACTGGTAAAGGTTTTACTAGAGTTATCCTTTCATATTGTTTAATGAACTATGCTCATCAATTGGGGGACAAAAAGATTAAAGACGTATCGGGAATTTCAATGAATAACTTGAAAAAACTAGTCTTGGCAAATCATCCGGTTCTTTATTATGGTTATTCTTCATATAATGATACGGGTGCAAGAAATCATGCTAAAGTTATTTTCGGCTACAGTAAAAAGAGTGATCAATTTTTAGTTCATGATCCGCTTTATCAAGCTAAACGTTTTTATAAAGGCGGCGGTGGTCGGAATAAGTATGACTTAGGACCAATTTCTTGGGTAAAGGCAAGTAGTGTAAAGAGTGAATTTGCCTACAAGGGCGGCAACAATGCCTTAACTGTAAAATAATTATATTAATAAAAATGTCTACAGAGAAAATTATTCTGTAGACATTTTTAGTTCTAAATTAGATTTAATAATCTTGTCCAATGAAAAATTTGGCAAAAGTATTGAATTAAGATAAAGAGTTGTCGATTGATTAATCTAATTAAACATCAGTCTCTCAATGATAAGATTAAGCTTATTAGTCCCGTGTCTATAAAAAATATAAAAATTGAATCTGAGGGAACCAATAAAAATGATAAAATCCCCACACAAATAGAGCCTATTCCCATAAACTGGTCTGTCTTTTTATTTTTCTCATTACTTTGTGAATAAGATTTAGTATTTAGAATATTTTCTAAGTAAGGTAACAATGTTAAAAATATACCTAACAATATAAATATTATTAAAAAGCTGGCATTCTTTTTATAAGTAAAAAAAATTCCTACCAAAAATTGTAATATACCACATAGTAAATATGATTCTTTATAAGTTAACTTAAACTTGATCATGGCTCTATATTCCTTTCAATATCTTATTTAAGTCATTTTGATTAATTTATCTTACCATACAATAGTAATTATTAAAAATGTGCTATTTTAACTTTTCAAATTGTGTTTTTTTACTGGGTGTTCCTTAAAAAGGTAGAATAAACCAATTAGCATAGTAATAATTAAAATGATTATAAAACTAGGTATAAATCTGCTTGAATTTAAATATGGTGCCAATCAATAGTATTATCGAAAATATTAATACCCTGATATTGCATTAAGTAAAAATTGCTTATTGCTAAAGTGTTTTTCCTAAGATACAATACTATATATAATATAATATCGATAAAAGTGATTTTAAGTTCGTAAAAAGGAGATTTTATGAAAAAATTCTATAAGATTTGTGGAGTGGTAATATTTATAGGATTAATTTTACTAGTTATTGGTAGGATAAATCATGGCAATAAAAGTATTAGTGGCGTTCATTCTGGCTTTTTTACTGGCATTAATAATGTATCTCATCATAAAAAAGAAGATAGATATCACTATAAAACGATTAATACAGCTAGTTTTACCAAAGTTAAATTTTCTGCTTTTCAGTCAGATGTCAGAGTTACTTTAGGTAAAAAATATCAAGTAAAGATAAGTGGTTCAAATATTAAAAATATTAAAGCTAAGGTAAAAAATAAAGAATTATTTATAATGGATCAAAATGATCCATCCTATGATGACTGTGATGTTGTGATTACTGTTCCTCAAATAAATTCTGTAAAGGAGGTTTCGGGGTCAAGTTCAGATGGCGATATTTTATTGAATGACTTAAATATTCCCCAAATAGATTTAAAGCAAGATACAGGTGATTTAGTTCTAAAAGAAATAAATACTAAAAATGCTCAACTCTTTTTGGATTCGGGGGATTTAAAAATTTTAAATAGCAAATTTAAAATAAATGCTTCTTTACTAGATGGAGATGCCAAAATATCTGATTCTGAAATTACAGGAGATAGTTATTTTAAAATGCAAGCTGGTGATTTTAATATGACTAGCTTACAAGAAATTTCTTCTGACTTTTATGTTAATTCAGATAGTAAGATTTCTTATAAGGGAAAAACTAAGTCACTTCATTACACACATATCGATCCCAGCTTGCCCAAGCTTAAAGTTGTTTGCTGAGATGGAGACATAAATATCGCTTAATTTATAAAAATTATAATCATTAAAAGGCTATACTTAAATGTCAAATTTAAGTATAGCCTTTTAAGTTTAGAAAACGAATAAAATTATTTTAATCACTAGATTTAATAGTGTAATAACGTTTGGTAAAAAGCTTTTTACCTAAGTAACGCATAAATATAGTTAGTTTTGTAATTAGCATATTAATAAATTTTGCTATTAAAGGAGATAAGATAAATACAATACCAACACAAATTATGATACGTCCAAGATGGAAGCAGCCGATTGCCCAATTGCTTGTAAATAATAGAGCGATAGACTTAATCAATATGGTACCAAAGACAACAATAAAAGCAATGACTATAGCTAAAAAGACCATCAAAAATGCGAAGCAAACGGCACAGATTATGAAAAGTACAAACAATAGTGGTATGCCAATTGGAGCAGCAAATAATCCCATAAGAATATACCATATTCTTTTTAAATTTGAATTTGTTTCATGTTGACTATCTTTTGGGATATCTGAAATGGAATAATCAGCTAATATTTTGCGAGCTAATTGTTTCGGAGTTCCTAGTTCACTTTCTATCGTAGATCTTCTCACGAAATCGCCATCTAGTAAAAACTCTCGGTAAAATTCGACAACGTCTTGACGTTCTTTCGCTGGGATATCTGACAAATAATGTTCTAATTCAGAAATATAATCATTAATTGTATCATTCATTTTTCTCTCCTAATATCTATCAAGCAATATTTAGATATAATTTATCATCTCCAATATTATATATCAAATACCATTGGGATTTAAAGAAAAAATTTAAAATAATTTACTTGAGAGTTTGACAAAAGCATGTAGGATATCAAAAATAACCATTAGCTCTTCTGAACTAATGGTTATTAAAAAACTAACTTTGTCTAGTCTTATCTTATATTTATTGTTGATTAAACCGAATTTCGGTTTGCCTTAAATCGACTGTGTAAGTTGTGTCATCAAGTGGTCGTTTGGTCATTCCTTGATCAGTTGAATAAATTATTAGACATAAGCGACTTTGAACTGGTAATTTGTAGTAAGTTGGTTGCAATTGAAATTCTAAGTCATAAAACTGATTAGGTTCAATTGCACTTGGCTTTTTCAAATCAGCATAATTTTGCAAGTTCATGTGGCCCTTAGTGATTAATTTAGCTGGTGTTACTTTATCGGGCATAAATTCTTGCAAGGTATCGGTTCCAAAACGATAGCCTAATTCTTGCCCTTTAGGCATAATAAAGCGGGGAGTAGGAGATAATCGTTTGCGGTCGCCCAATTCTACAAGGGCAACTGATAATTGTCCTTTATTAAGACTAGATGAAACTCGCACTTTTATTGTTGGTCGCCCAACTATGGTTACCGGGTGAATAAACTCTTCGGTTGTAAAACGAAGACTTGGTTTAGACCACTTTTTGTCGCCACTAATAAATTGGTTTTGCCAATCACTTTCAGAGATTTTAGCCTTTTTAAATTCTTGCCCTCCGACATCGGTAAAAGTAAGTTGTTTTTGACCATTGCCATCTTTTTGCAGTTGACCATCGTCGGTTGGATAATAAATTATTTCATGACCGCAATCATTGCTCCAGTCTTGTTCTTCGTGCCACTTGTCAGCTTCTAAGTTGTCCTGAATCATTACCTGTGGCCATTGTGCATACGCATGATTTTCAATACCTAGCAATTCATGAACAAACCATAAATTCATCAAGTCGGTAAAATCAATTGAAACCAAGTTATTCATATTGTAGTGTGGTCCTTGATGTAAAAAAAGGTGGTGTTCAATTGGTAAATTTTTGACTTTTTGCCAGATTTTATAAACATTTTTGGGCTTAACGTTCCAGTCATTTAAGCCGTGCACACTAATCCATGAACATTTAATTTGATCAGTATGATGACGGTAATTGCGGGCATCCCAGAAGGTTGAATATTGTCCAGTTGCACGATCGGCTTTTTCTAAAAGTTTTTTCTGCATTGCGTCATATTTTGGTTTAATTTTGAGATAGGCACCGGCATCCCAGAGATTAGACTGACAGGTCTCGGCTAGCATATCTAAATCTTCTCCTTGACAAGCCTCAGGAGCAATAACTAAGCCATGTTCGCGATAATAGTCATACCAAGAAGAAATGGCAGCTTCAGAAACGACAGTTTTTAACCCAGTTACACCTGTTGTAGCAAGTGCAATTTGTAAAGTCCCTAGATATGATCTTCCTGTCATTCCAATATTGCCATTACACCAATCGGCCTTAGTTTCGTGCTTTCTAGTGCGGTCAGTATAAGCAATCCGATCGCCATGCAACCATTCGATAATTGCTTTGGCACTTTCAGTTTCTTCAGGAGCTCCTGTAATGCGTAAGCCGTCGCTGCCACGAGTGCCAATCGCTCCGGCTACGACACTGGCAAAGCCGCGAGCTAGCATATATTCATTTAAAGTGTATGGTGCTTTATTTAATGCTCGTTCGGAGGAAGCTGCTACTTCTACACTATTACCAGATGGCTTTGACGCTTTAAGCCGCATGGCTGGTTCATATTGTGGATTATGCCAGCTAGTCGCATCAGTCAAGTTTTCATCAACATTGTGATTACGCTTTTCATTAGCAATTACACCGCCAAAATAAGGATCGGCAGTATAAAGTGCAGGGATAGGTAATTTAGTACTTTCAATAGGTCTAAAAATAGTGGTTTGCAATAAGTCAGTTTGCCCATCACCATCTGTGTCAAGGTCACATTCAACGTAGACTACTTCCCGGATGACTTTGCTGGTATCAAATACTGGTTGACTTTTGCCATTGAATAAAACAAATTCGTTTTTGGGTAATTCATTTCGGCGGTCATAAAAATATCCCTTTCCAGCCATGACATCAATCAGGAGCTGACCATTTTTGGCGCGAGTGTTCAAAAGGCGATAAAAGGCTTCAATTAATTCAGAACAATTTTCTATCTGGTTTACGATTGGCAGGGCATTTTTTTGCATAAATTTTAAGGGATTATCTAAATCGTAATCATACTGAACGTGATAACCCAATAGTTGTAAAGCAACATTGTAAAATTGCTCAACTGAAATTTTTTCTGGTTTATTAGTTAGAAAATCTGTCAAGGTGTGGTTGCTCGATACGGCAAATTCAGTTAATTTAGCTTTTCGAGCATCTTCATCATGTGGATTAACCTCAGCTAAAACATTTTCAACCATCTTAGTCAGTAGTTCACTGAAAGTTAGTTGTTCAAAATTTGCTGGCAAGAATTTGATTTTAAGAAGTTCTTTAATTTGAGTTTCATAGTCAGTTTCAACATAAGCGTATTGATTATATTTCATATAATTCTCCTTTTTATTTATCTATTTTACATGTTCTAATTAAGTTATGAAAGAAGCATTTCAAAATAAAAGCAGGCAATCATGCCTGCTCATTTAGCCAAGTCTTTTGATAAAGATCTTCATTAAATCCACATGTTAAATTCTGCTTGCTAACTACAAGCGGACGTTTAATTAATTTGCCATTTTTGGACATCATCTCGGCGGCTTCCGAAATCGACATCTCACTAACTTTATCTTTGAGTTGCAGTCGCCGATAATCTTGACCGTGTGTATTGAAGAAATACTTTAAACCGCGATCTTGGTACTTAGTTAGCCATTTAATCAGCTCATTTTTGGTTGGTGGCTGTTCAACCAAGTCTTGAAAGTCGATTTTGACATGATGGTCAGTTAACCATTTTTGTGCACTACGCGATGTTGAACAACGCTTGTAACCATAAAACTTAATCATTTTTATACCTCTTTTTGTATTAGCTTCATTTGATTATATCAGAGACAGTGCTAACTATAATCAAGAATGCTATTATAACTAAAAAGCAACCACTCTCTTACATAGTAAGTAAAGTTGCTTTTTAATATTTCAATACTATTTAAAATCAAGTTTGAAATCTTGGCTACTAAAGAAGTGCAATTTATTATTACAAAGATAGTTGGTAATTAATCCGAGTGCGATTGGCAATATAAAAAAGAGAATAGTAATTAGAATAATTGAACCAAAATTATTAGGTCTTTTTGACATAGCGGCAATTGGTCCAATCAATCCTGAAAAACCGAATCCTGCACTCATTGGCGTCCCACTAATATTAAAAACAGCACCAATACCACCCAATATTCCAGCGTTAATACTAATTGGTATTAGTAATTTGGGATTGGTAATTAAATTTGCCATCTGCATCTTGGGTGAACCTAAAAAGTGGGCAATTGAGGTTCCAAATGAATTGGCTTTCCAACCAAAAATTGCTAATGCAAAAGCTGCAGCCGTAATTCCAAGATTAGCAGAACCTGCGGCAATTCCGGAAATGTTAATTGCCGTTGCAATCCCAACTGAAGAAATTGGCGAAACAATTAACAATGCAAATACTATTCCTATTAAAATCCCCATTAAAATTGGTTGTAAATTAATTAAATGTTCAACTCCTAAACCAATTAATCGGGTAATTTGTCCAACTGGTCCAAGAGTCAAACAGCCAATTCCTCCTGCAATTAATAAAACCAATAGGGGAACTAACAAAATGGTATAGGCCTTAAGTTTTTGACCCAAAAACAAAACTAATGCATAAGCAATCATAATTGTGATGGCGGTATTAATCACATCACCGTTGCCCATTACTAGAATTTTACCGTCTTTCATTGTAAAATTCCCAGCTCCAGCGACTGCAGCCAATGCAATAGATGAAGTCTGAATCGGAGTTAACTTACCAGTCATACCGACACAAACGGCACTAATAGCTGGCAATAAGGCTGAGGCAAACGCTGTGAGTGCCAAAATAAAACTTAAATTAGGCCAGAACGGTAAGAGAGCTTTAATAAGCTGACCAATTAAGGCTCCCGGAATTAATGCGACCACAATCCCAGTTGATAAACCATTCAGGGTATCCAGGGTGATTTTTTTTAATGTCTTCATTTAATTTCTCCCAAAAATAAAAACTCACACGATCAATGGCAACCGCATGAGCATTCTTAAGGAAAAAGTACTTAAGTCTAAACACACAGTTACCTAAATAAATTTGATCTGTGTGCCAAGGCAATGACAAACAAGGTATTCAGACCCAAAGGGCGAAATACCAAAAATAAATATTAATTTGTGGTAGATGGATTTGAATTTTCTGCATCATAATCATACCTCTCATAAATATTTAATCAATATCATACTAGAGCTTTCACCTAAAAGCAAGCAAAACATTATAAATAAGTTAAATATTTATAGTGTTACAGTAATTAGTTTGAGGTTTATATTGCAATATAGGTGGCGTAAAAATAATTAATGATTAAACTGCATTTTGTGCAACCGTTTACCTTAAATGTTATAATCAGTTGAATGTTATGAAAGACTAAAATCAATAAAAAGGAAGCATAACTAATGAAAAAAATTATCAATGACCCAGCAAATGTGGTTTCAGAAATGGTGTCTGGACTCGTGCGTTCATATCCACAATTTGTCAAACAAATTTCAGGTACTGAAGCAGTAGTTAGAGCAGATCAGGACTCAATGGCAGACAAAGTTGGAATTGTCAGTGGGGGTGGTTCTGGTCACGAACCGGCTCATGCAGGTTTTGTAGGTAAGGGTATGCTTACCGCTGCGGTTTGTGGTCAAGTTTTTACTTCTCCAACTCCCGATCAAATTTATCAAGCAATTAAAGTAGCGAATCACGGAAAAGGTGTTTTTCTAGTCATTAAAAATTACTCTGGTGATGTGATGAATTTTGATATGGCAAAGGACATGGCGGCAATGGATGACATTGAAGTCAAGTCAATTGTAGTGGATGATGATATTGCCGTTGAAAATAGCACTTATACTCAAGGTCGTAGAGGAGTTGCAGGGACAATTTTCGTTCATAAAATTTTGGGTGCAGCGGCTCAATCAGGGGCTTCATTAGATGAGATTGCTGAACTGGCTGAGCAAATTTTGCCGAACATTAAAACGATTGCCGTGGCCTTGTCAGCAGCTACTAATCCGGAAACTGGAAAGCCGGGATTCGTCTTAAAGGATGATGAAATTGAATATGGTGTCGGAATTCACTCTGAACCCGGTTATCGTCGAGAAAAAATAAAATCTTCGCAGAATTTAGTTGAAGAGATGGTAACTAAACTTGATCAAGAAATGAATTTTGATGGTAATAAAAAATATGCAGTTTTAATAAACGGTATGGGAGCAACGCCATTAATGGAACAATATATTTTCAGTAACGATTTATTAAATAAGCTTACGGAAATGAAGATTGAACCTGCATTTATGAAAGTGGGCAATTATATGACTTCAATCGATATGGCAGGTGTCTCATTAACCATGTTTGAATTGCAAAATAAAAAATGGCTAGATTATCTTAACGAACCAGTTGCGACTATTGGATGGTAGTGAGGAGAAACAGAATGACATTAACAGTGACAAATTTAACAAATTGGATGAACGATTTCGCCAAAAAGATTGCAATAAACAAACAGTTATTAAGTGATTTGGATACTCCAATCGGCGATGGCGACCACGGCTTTAATATGGATCGGGGGATGAAAGCAGTCATAGATAAACTAAAAGATGAACCAAAAGACCTAACACAAGCATTAAAAACGATTGCAATGGCTCTTATTTCAACAGTTGGTGGTGCTTCAGGTCCACTATATGGAACAGCATTTTTGGAAATGGCTAAAAAAAGCACCAGTTCTAATGATTTGGCAGAATTGCTTACCGCAGCTTTGGCGGGAATTGAAAAGCGAGGTGGCGCAAAACCTGGTGATAAAACAATGGTCGATGTTTGGGATGCTGTTATTCCAGAAATTAAAAATCATTCATTAACGCAGGAAAAAATTAATAACGCTGTTGTTGCAACAAAAGATATGGTTGCTAAAAAGGGACGCGCATCCTATTTGGGGGAGCGTGCTATCGGACATATTGATCCTGGTTCGCAGTCAAGTGGTTATTTGTTCTCAGCCTTACTAGAAACTGAAGGTATTTTATGAATTTAGGAATTACTCTTGTGTCGCATGTTCCAGAAGTAGCAACGGGCTTAAAAAAATTGCTCAAACAAGTAGCTGCTGATGTTTCAATTACTGTTGCTGGTGGAACAAATGATGATAATGTTGGTACAAGTATGGAAAAAATCTTGACAGCATTTTCGACTAACCAGGCGGAAGAAATTTTGGCTTTTTATGATTTAGGTAGTGCCAAGATGAATTTGGAAATGGCTGTTGAGATGACTAATAAGAAAGTTCACCTCTATGATGCTGCTTTGATTGAGGGAGCCTACACAGCAGCTAGCTTGATTCAGGCAGGTGTTCAGTTAGATGAGATTGAAAAGCAATTAAAGCCACTCTTAATCAAAGACTAACCCAAGCATAATGTTTGTTATTTAATACCGGCTTATCTATAATTAAGTGAATTTGAATAGAAAAGGGAATATTATGCAAGATAGTTTAATGATGCAACTTGTAGGCGAGTTTATTGGAACTGCCTTTATTGTTTTGTTAGGTGACGGTGTTTGCGCCGCCGTAAATTTAAGGAAATCTAAGGCTAATGGTGCCGGTTGGGTAGCAGTTGCTTTAGGTTGGGGTTTAGCCGTTACATTTGGAATTTATATGGTTAGTTGGTTAAGCCCGGGTCATTTTAATCCGGCTGTAACAATTTCAATGGCAGTTTCCGGTAAGCTTGCATGGTCATCCGTTCTTCCGTATATTATTGCACAAGTAGCTGGCGGCTTTGTAGGAGGAATATTAGTTTGGCTAACATATTTCCCACATTGGGCAGCAACTACCGACCAAGATGCCATTTTAGGTTCATTTTGTACAATTCCTGCTATTCGTAACTATTTTTGGAATTTTTTTACAGAAATGATGGGAACTTTCGTCTTTGTGTTTGGGTTATTGGCTTTCACTAAGACAAATATTAATTCTGGATTTAATCCTGTGATTGTTGGTTTGTTAATTGCAGCAGTTGGCTTATCTCTTGGTGGTCCTACTGGATACGCAATTAATCCTGCTCGTGACTTAGGCCCTAGATTAGCTCACCAATTAATGCCAATTGCTAATAAAGGTGGTTCCGACTGGGCTTATAGTTGGGTACCAATTGTTGGTCCAATTGTGGGTGGATTAGTAGCTTCTTTATTATTTAAGCTAGTTGGCTAAGAAGTTTAAAATATCGATAATGGCTGATAAACTTGACTTTGAAAATCGGGTTTATCGGCCATTTTTGTGCTATAAAACTAAACAATAAATCAAAAAAACTCCGACTTTGTTGGAGTTTTTTTGATTGGTTAGTACCAGCAATATCTTTGTTAGAAAAAGCCTTGAAAACATTAATTCATGTTCTTCAAGGCTTTTTAAAACTATTTGAAAATGATCTGGGTGAGATTCGAACTCACGACCCACGGTTTAGAAGACCGTTGCTCTATCCAGCTGAGCTACCAGACCATCGTTTTTGTTATCTGTCACAAGTACATTAACTATTATAGAGAAAAGTTTGGGCAATTGCAACATAAATTTTATGATAATTAACTTTTCACTCGATTTTTAAATTGACAAGAAGTTATTGCTTTAACTAGTCTAAATTAAAGCAATAATTTTATTTCATTTTATTAATAAGCATGTATAATAATTAAAATAATATTCCCTGAAAGGAGTAGCGATGAAACGCAAATTATTACTACTGTTGACATTCTTAAGCGTATTGGTTTTAGGGTGTTCGCTCGGACAAAAAGTTAAAGCAGATATTAATTATGACATTGAAAATAATACTGCTGTGGCTACAGTCAATCGTGATGGGTCAATCACAATGACACGCAAGATAGTCTATCGGTTTGATGATGCGGCCTACGGTGTTTTTTATCAACAAAACTTGAAACCTGATCAAAAAATTGTCGAGCCACAAGTAAAAGTCCGCGATGACCGTGGTCTTAATCTTGCTGATCATTTATTCGATTTACAAAAAACCGCTCAAGGATATCGTTTTAAAGTTTATCATCGAATTAGTGACAATGAAAAAATAACTGTAACTTATCATTATAAGATTACGCGTGCCGTTACTAATTATGAAGATGTGGCAGAACTGAACTTTATGATAATTGGTAATAATTGGGATACAAATTTAAACCATGTTAAAGCTAGTGTTATCTTTTCGAAACCTGTGAAAGAGTTAAAAGCGTGGGCACATGGCCCTCTTAATGGCTATATTAAGGTATCACCACAGACTGGACGAATTGTGATGACAGTCGATAACCTTGATGGCAAAACTGGTGTTGAAGTTCATACGATTTTTCCACTAAGCATTACTCCTGATAACAAAAAAGTGATCCACCAAAAACATCGCTCAGCTGTGCTTAAGCAAGAAAAAGAATTAGCACAGGCAGCTAATCGCCAGCGACGTAATAAACGTTACGCCAGTTGGGGATTAACTTTAATCAGTATTTTTACTGGATTAGTAGCACTTTTAAAAGGATTTTGCGTTAAGCGTCAAGGAGTTAAGCCGAAAAAAATGCGTTCCTTGCCACATAATTATGAAATTCCAGATGTTGATCCTGTAAGTGCACAAATATTAGACAAAGCTCGTAAACCTGACGTCAAGGCTTTTACTGCCTATTTAATGCAGTTAACTAGTAAACACAAGCTGGAAATTACTGATTATCAAGCTGGCAGAAAAACGTGCTATCGCATTAGCTGTTTAGATGAGCAGATAACTAAGCAAGATAAGTTGTTAGGCGGATTGTTTGAAATTGTCGGTGACGGAAAAACGGTGACTACTGAGCAAATTCGTAAATATCATGGTACCAAAATTGGTAAATATTTTGATCAGTGGGCGCAACAAAGATATCGACAAGTTCAAAAAAAGGGTTTAATTTCTAAAAAGCTGATAAATCGAAAAAAAGTTAATCAAGCAGTTATTATTGTTCTAACTATTATTAGTAGCTGTTCTGCATATTTTGCTTCTAACATAAGTAATATTAATCTTATACTCGTAATCATAGCTCTCTTATTTGGAACAGGTATCGGACTATTAGTTGCCAATTTGCGCATTTCAATTTATTCCAAGCTTGGTGCTGAAAAAACCAATCAAGTACGTGGCTTTAAACATATGTTAAGTGATATCGGACAGTTTAAAATGCGCAATGTCGGGGATCTGCTTCTTTGGGAAGATATTATGCCTTACGCCGTTAGTTTTGATTTAGCTAAAAAGGTGTTAAAAGAAATGAATTTAGAATTTAATAAAGAGGAGTTGGCGCAAAGTAATTTCTATCTTTATGGTCCATTTTATAGTTCTGGTAAAAACAGTTTTGCAGAAAGCTTCTCAACAAGCTTTGTTAAGGGTGCCGGAGCTAGCTCTAGATCATCAATAATTGGGTCATCTGGAGGCTTTTCAGGCGGTTCATCGGGTGGTTTTGGTGGTGGCTCCGGCGGTGGTGCTTTCTAACGAGATACTATAAACTCTTTTAATCCAATATTGCCATTAAAATTAATAAAATCAATTTTCAAAGCGTTTAAATCATTTAAATGAGTGAACGCTTTTTTTGTTGCTTTTAAGCATAACAAAATCTTAATCTGTTATTAATAACTATTGTTATCTAAGATTTTATGTTTACTTTTTCTTCGCTTATTTGCTTTATTTTATTAATCGTTGTTTACTTATTTAGTAATTGCTAACCCCATGCTAATAACTACTTAGCTTTAATTAACTCCAGCCTTTTCTAAGGTTTATTATTTTCTCAAATAACGGTAATTCTATATTACTTTTTTTTTTTTTTTTATATACTCTGTACGATCTTGCAAATTGATATATCATAAACTTAAGCGCATTTAGTAATAGCTGTTAATTCCTATTTATGACCACTTTTGAATTATATATTTATTGTTTTGTATTTTTATAATTCAATTTGTTAGGCCAAACCTATGGCTATATACATTTATACTAACTGCGCTATTCAAAATACTAGTGCAATGTTGATACCACTATTTTAATATAGTTAATCGGTTTGCCAACTT
>NZ_JBXSQM010000020.1:0-22285 GCF_057063645.1 Lactobacillus sp. X-49 | reverse complement strand
CACAACCGGTTAATCAGGCGCTTCATTCCTAAAGGCAAATACATCAAGGATTATGATATGATCCAAATCTACGGCATTGAGGAATGGTGCAATAACCTGCCGCGCAAAATCTTAGCCTACCACACTCTCGATGAATTATATGAGAAAAGATTAGATTGCATCTATCAAATCAAGTAGGGTGTTCAACTTAAAATTGCAATTTTCGAATTATGTAAAAAATCTGCAACCGGGATGCCGTTATAGTCCAAAAGTTTGATCAAGTCATCGGCAGTGATCCGATTGAGGTCCTTTTCCACCTTGGATATAGAAAGAAGGGCTGATTGCTGTTCCAGCCCATTCTCTTGGGGTTTTGTTTACGCGCAGGCGATATTGTTTTAATAATTCACTTGTTGTCATTGGTGGCACCTCAATTCGGATACTTAGTCAATGTCTTTACTACTATTATAAGCTTAATTACGTCTTGAGAACATACAATACCGCATAAAAGCGGATGGTTATATTGAAGTGGCTATCAAGTGTCGTTTTTTATCCTGAAGCACTTCTAAGAAAGCGCTTGACATTATACTATTAGCTGAATATCATTAGATGATAATGATTGTTTATTAAGTGCGGAGGAATTGCGATTGATTAATGAACAAGACTATATTAAGCAAGGGTTGAAAGACGATGGTAACCTGAAGTTAATATTGAGAGGCAGTGTTGAACACAGTAGCAGGGATGCTGAGGTCAAAGTAGGTGTGGTTAGCGTAGTTTATGCGACTCATAATTGTCAAAAAGCCCGGCAGAAATTTGCGGAACTAACCGCGGCTGCAAAAGACGATTACTACATGGTTTACAGCTGCCCTCTTGACACGGATTTGCCCACGCTGGAGCACTATCCTTCAATCCAAATCGGCAAGGACGATTTGGTATAAGAATGTGTTTATGACCAGCTTTGCGGATTTGTTTGAGAATAATTTATGATCAATTATCTGTCTATCCAGTGATTAACTCCATCTTTTTTTCGATTTTACTTGGTTTTTTACTTTAATCATGATATTCTAGATACTAAATTGTGCAGTTAGCATATAAAAAATTGGAGGTGTAGTTTAATGACAACTAAAAGAACTTACCAACCTAAAAAGCGTCATCGTTCACGCGTTCATGGCTTTATGAAGCGGATGAGCACATCAAATGGCCGTAAGGTTTTGGCTAGACGCCGTGCAAAGGGTAGAAAAGTCTTATCTGCTTAAACCACTGAATCCCAGTGGTTTTTTTAATATACAAGAGTGGAATGAAGCATTTTGAGAAAGTCTTATCGAGTTAAAACTGAAAATGATTTTCAACGAGTTTTTATAGCTGGTAATTCAGTTGCTAATCGAGCGTTTGTCATCTACCGAATAGATCAACCAGAGAATGCTCATTTTCGTGTAGGAATCTCAGTCGGTAAAAAAGTGGGGCATAGGGCAGTAGTTCGTAATCGCCTTAAACGCTATATTCGTGCAACCCTGATTGAGAATAAATCAGCAATTGAGCCGCAGATTGATTTTTTAGTGATTGCCCGACCATATGCGCGTGACTTTACAATGGCAGAAGTAAGAAAAAATCTGCTTCATGCACTTGTTTTGGCTAAAATTATTGAAGAAAAATCTGAAGAAGTTGAGGAAGATTAGAGTGAGGGACATTTTAACTAAAAAGAATGTCAAGCGTGTGCTTGCGCTACTAGCAGTGATAACACTGGCCGTTGTGCTAACGGGCTGTGCGTCAGCAGCTACCAAGCAGCCAGCCCCAGTTTCACATACAAGTGGCAACTGGTGGGATCGCTGGATAATTTATTATATGTCAACGTTCTTATTATGGCTTGCTAAACTGATGAACAACAATTATGGCTGGGCAATTATTGTCTTTACTATAATTGTTCGCATAATTTTGTATCCATTAAGTGCAATTCAAATTAAGAGCACGACCAAGATGCAGAGTGTGCAACCTGAAATTGATGCTTTACGCAAAAAATATTCTGGTAATGATACAGAATCGCGGACACTACTTTCGCAAGAAACTAATAAGCTCTATAAAGAAGCTGGTATCAATCCTTATGCGGGCTGTCTGCCACTAATTATTCAGCTGCCTGTGATGTATGCTTTATACGGTGCCATTTGGCGTACACCACAACTTTTGACTGGTCGGTTTTTATGGATGGATTTAGGTAAACCTGATCCATATTTCATTATGCCAATCCTATCAATGATTTTAACGTTTTTGTCAACGTATATCAGCCAATTATCAACGCCCAAGGAATCACAAAATTTATCAACCAAGATGATGACTTATGGAATGGCAATTGTAGTTGGTGTAATGGGAATTTATTTCCAGTCAGCAATAGTTTTATACTGGGTGATTTCTAATCTCTTTCAAGTTGGTCAAACTTTTATCTTGCAGAATCCGATTAAATACCGGCGTGAGCAGGAGGCCAAGTTACAAGCCGAGCGTGAGCGTAAACGGCAATTAAGGAAAACATATAAACGGTTAAAACGGAAAAAATAAATAGCTAATCTAAAATGATTTTTAGATAAAGTAGTCAAAGTGCTTTATACATCATGGTTATTCATGATGTTGTAATGCGCTTTTTTTATTGAAAGGAGTTAAATTATGGCACAAACTTTGACAGAATTTGATACAATAGCTGCTATTTCTACACCGATTGGAGAAGGTGGCATTTCGATTGTGCGAATGTCCGGTGATGCGGCCGTAGAAATTGCCAATAGGGTTTTTAAAGGTGGTAATCTACTTAAAGTTTCAAGCCATACAATTCATTATGGGCATATCATTGACCCAGAAAATAATCAGGTGATTGATGAGGTCATGGTGTCCGTGATGCTTGCACCCAAGACTTTTACACGTGAAGACATTGTCGAAATTAATTGTCATGGTGGGATTGTTGTAACCAATCGTATTTTGCAACTGTTGTTAAAAAGCGGTGCCCGAATGGCTGAACCGGGTGAATTTACTAAGCGGGCATTTGTTAATGGTCGAATTGATTTAACCCAAGCTGAAAGTGTCATGGATATTGTTCGGGCTAAGACAGATCGGGCTCGGCAAGTCGCGGAAAAGCAACTAGAAGGTGGATTGCTGAAAAAAATAAAAGCTATGCGCCAACAAATTTTAGATACATTGGCCAATGTTGAGGTCAATATTGACTATCCTGAATATGATGCGGATACAATTACTGCTGAACAGATTACCAAGGTTTCAAAAGCAGTTATCGAAAAAATTGATGAAATGTTGAAAACTGCTACTGAAGGCACGATATTACGTAATGGCTTAGCCACTGCTATTATTGGTCAGCCAAATGTTGGTAAATCATCCCTTCTTAATTATTTAACAAAAAGTGACACAGCAATTGTTACCGATGTTGCAGGTACTACAAGAGATACGCTAGAAGAATATATTTCAGTTAAGGGTGTTCCACTTAAATTAATTGATACGGCAGGAATTCGTGCTACCGATAACAAGGTGGAAAAAATAGGAGTTGAGCGCTCGAAGCAAGCATTGGCTCAGGCAGATTTAGTTTTGTTACTCTTTGACGCAAGTCGAAAATTATCGTTAGAAGATCGAGCATTAATTAAAGCGACTAATCATAAAAAACGAATAGCTGTTTTGAATAAAACAGATTTAGGTCAAAGAATCAGTGTAGAAGAGATTAAGAAGCTAACTGGTAGTAAAGTAATAGCTACATCTATTTTGCATGAGAAAAACCTTGATCTATTAGAACAAGCAATTAATGAACTTTTCTTTAGTGGAATAGAAAATTCTAATGATCAAATAATGGTAACTAATCAGCGTCAAGTAGGACTACTTGAAAAGGCTAAAAAACAGCTTCAGGACGTAATAGCTGCATTAGATAGTGAAGTCCCACTAGATATTGCTCAAATTGATTTTACGGGTGCTTGGAATACACTTGGAGAAATAACTGGTGAAAGCAGTCCAGATGAACTGATTAATGAATTATTTAGTCAATTTTGTTTAGGAAAATAGGTGCAAAAAGATGATTAAAAGTTACGATTCGAACGATTACGACGTAATCGTTGTGGGTGCTGGGCACGCAGGCTGTGAAGCCGCATTAGCTAGTGCAAAAATGGGTGAAAAGACCTTGCTGTTAACGATTAGTTTGGATATGGTTGCTTTTATGCCATGTAACCCTTCGGTTGGCGGCCCTGCCAAAGGAACGGTTGTACGTGAAATTGATGCACTTGGTGGTCAGATGGGTAAAAGTATTGATGCCACGTATATTCAAATGCGAATGCTTAATACGGGTAAAGGACCTGCTGTGCAAGCACTTCGAGCTCAAGCAGATAAGTGGAAATACCATGAGCATATGAAAAATGTGATTGAGAACACTCCAAATCTTACATTACGTCAGGCTACGGTTGATGAACTGATTGTAGAAAAAGGAATATGTAAAGGATTAATCACTAATACTGGTGCTAGATATTATGCAAAAAGTGTTGTTTTAACCACTGGAACATCTGCACGTGGTCGAATCTATATTGGTGAATTAAATTATTCATCAGGACCTAATAACACGATTCCAGCTATCAAGTTATCTGAAAATTTAGAGAATTTGGGGTTTAAGTTGCGGCGCTTTAAGACGGGAACCCCACCACGTGTTAACAGCAATACGATTGACTATTCTAAAACAGAAGAGGAACCAGGGGACGAAACACCGCGTCACTTTTCTTTTGAAAGCAGGGATGAAGATTATCTCAAAGAGCAGGTTTCTTGTTGGATGACATACACTAATCAAGCAACGCATGAGATTATTAATGACAATCTGTCGCGCTCACCGATGTTTTCAGGTCAAATCAAGGGTGTGGGTCCACGTTATTGCCCTTCGATTGAAACAAAGATTGTTCGTTTTGCAGATAAACCACGGCATCAGATTTTTCTTGAACCAGAGGGAAAGGATACAAAAGAAGTATACGTTGGCGATTTTTCAACCTCAATGCCAGAAGAAATACAACTAAAAATGTTACACTCCGTTGCGGGTCTTGAGCATGCAGAAATGATGCGACCGGGTTATGCAATTGAATATGATGTGGTTGATCCGTGGCAACTTAAACACACGCTAGAAACCAAGATAATTAAAAACTTATTTACTGCAGGCCAGATGAACGGTACTTCTGGATATGAAGAAGCAGCTGGTCAGGGATTAATTGCTGGAATTAATGCAGCGCTGCGTGCTGCTGGCAAGCCTGGGTTTACTTTAGGGCGTGATGAGGCTTATATCGGCGTTTTGATTGATGACTTGGTTACTAAGGGAACCGAAGAACCCTACCGATTGCTTACTTCAAGGGCAGAATATCGTTTGATTTTGCGAAATGATAATGCTGACTTGCGATTGACAGACTATGGTTACGAATTAGGACTCATTTCGCAGCAACGTTATGATCAATTTTTGACCAAAAAAAAGCAGATTAAGAAAGCAACTAATGTGCTTCAAAATATCACAATTCATCCTGAAAAACAGGTGCAAAAATATTTAACTCAAATTGGTGAGGGGCAAATGACTGCAGGTATTAAAGCAGACCTCTTTTTACGACGTCCACGTGTCAAAATTGTCGATATTGAACAATTGAGTGGGGTGTCTATTTCGAATGATCGCTATGTTAAAGAACAAATTGAAATTAATGTCAAATATGCTGGTTACATTCAAAAAGAACAGCAACAAATTGATCGATTGCATCGGCAAGAAGCTAAAAAAATTCCAACTAAGATTGATTATGAAGCGATTGAAGGCTTGGCAACAGAAGCGCGTCAAAAATTTGAGAAAATCCGTCCAGAAACTATTGCTCAAGCAGAGCGAATTTCAGGAGTTAATCCAGCTGACATTGCCATTTTAAGTGTTTATGTTCAAAATGGTCATTATGCAAAAGTAAAAAGATAAATTTAGCAAAAATTTAAAAAATATTTTATAAAAAAATTTAAGGAAAGTAGTACATAAATATCGACTCAATGATCAGGCAATCACAAGTATAAAAACTGATATTATAGAAAATGGATAAAAAATAATTAAACTTTGTGAAACTTATATTTTTATGTAGCGCTTACATATTTGTAATAGCTTAGAATTTAATATACTTGAAATTGTGAAATTATATGTTTTAATACAGTATGTAAGTAACATGTATTTAAGGAGATGCACTTTAAAATGGCAAAAATTAATGGCTCAAATGCTATGCTCCAAGTTTTATTGGACTGGCACATTGATCATATTTATGGTTTTCCAGGTGGTTCATTCGATTCAACAATGAATGCTATCCACGATTTCAAAGATAAGTTAAGATACATTGAGGTTAGACATGAGGAAGCTGGTGCTTTAGCGGCAGCAGCTGAATATAAGTTCACTGGTAAAGCTGGAGTATGTTTCGGTTCAGCTGGACCTGGTGCTGTTCACTTGATGAATGGATTATACGATGCTAAATACGACAAGGTACCAATGGTAGCTATTATTGCTAACGTACCAACTAGTCGCCAAGATATTGACTTCTTCCAAGCTTTTGATGAAAAGCCTTGGTTTGATGCAGTTGCTGTTTGGAATCACCAAATTAAAACTGCAGATCAAATTCCTGGAATGATGGATGAAGCTCTTCGTCAAGCTTATGCTAAGAAGGGACCAGCTGTCTTAATTATTCCTAAGGACTTTGGTTGGGATAAGATTAATGACAACTTCCGTGTAACATACAACACTATTTCAAGTATTCCTAACTATGCTGCTCCTAAGAAGGAAGACGTTGATGCAGCTGTTAAAGTATTAGCAGAAGCTAAGAATCCAGTTGTATACTACGGTATAGGTATGAAAGGTCATGGGGATGTATTAAAGGCTTTTGCAGAGAAGTTCAAGACACCATTACTTTCATCAGTTATTGCTAAGGGTATTGTTGAAGACGAATTTCCTGCATACATGGGTTCAATTGGTCGTGTTGCTCCAAAACCTAGTGATGATATTCAAATGCATGCAGATGCTGTAATTTGGGTTGGTAACAACTCACCATTCTCAGTATTCTTCTTTGATCCTAAAGCTAAGGTTGTTCAAATTGATGTTGATTCTGAAAAATTGGGTAAACGTCACAATGTTGAAGTTCCAATCTTAGCTGATGGTGCTAAGACTTTGCAAGCAATTATTGATGCTGGTGAAGCACGTGAAGAATCACCACTTTATAAGGCAGCTATTGATGATCGTAAGAACTGGGAAGATTGGGAGCACAGTTTCGATGACTCCGATGAAATGCCAATTCGTCGTGAACCAATTTTTGATGTTATTAATAAATTTGCTGATGACAATGCTCAATTTGCTATTGATGTTGGTAACATCAACATTGACTTCCAACGTTTGGTAAACTTACATGACGAACAAACTTGGGCAACTTCAGGCTTATATGCAACTATGGGCTTTGGTTCACCAGCTGCAATCGCAGCAGCAACTGTTCATCCAGACCGTGAAGTTTGGAACTTAGGTGGTGACGGTGGCTTTGCAATGATGAGTCAAGAATTATTGACAGAAGCTCGTTACAACATGCATATTCTTAACGTTGTATTCACTAACGAAACTTTAGGTTTCATTGAAGCTGAACAAGTTGACCAGTCACACCAACCATTATCAGGTGTTATTATGCCAGATAATGATTGGGCAAAGGTTGCTGAAGGTATGAACGTTAAGGGTGTAACTGTACGTACTAAGAAGGAATTTGAAGACGCAGTTAAGGAATTTAAGCAAATGGATGGACCAATGTTAATCGACATCAAGTTCACTCATGACATGCCATACTCAACTGAATTGAATACCCTTGATGATCCAGACTTTGTTAAGAAGTATCAAGCACAAGACTTGAAGCCATTTAGCTACTTTGCTGAAAAATATGGTTTAGTTACTGATACTGCTTCAGGCGCTTCAGAAACTGAAGAAGAACCAGAAGAAGAGTCAGACACTACTTCAGGTGCTTCAGAACATTAATAAATTTAATTTGTAATAAAAAAGCGAAACTTTTTGAAAGTTTCGCTTTTTTTCGTCCTTACAAGTATAATAATAGGGAATGATTTTTAACAGTGGAGGAATAAATATGCAACAATTTGGTGTTATCGGTCTATCAGTTATGGGTAAAAATCTAGCTTTAAATGTTAGAAATAATGGTTTCTCCGTTTCTGGTTTTAGTATTGATAAACAAGAAGTTGATGCTTTTGCAAAGTATGAAGATAAAAAATTAAAACCAACTTATTCTTGGAAAGAATTTGTTAATTCATTAGAAAAGCCGAGAAAAATTTTAATTCAGATTATGGCTGGTAAACCAGTTGATGAAACTTTAGATAAATTACTACCTTTACTTGATAAAGGAGATATTTTATTAGATGGTGGTAACTCAAATTTCCATGATACTAATCGGCGGTTTCATAAGATGCAGGAGCATGGTATCCATTTTATCGGTATGGGAGTATCAGGTGGCGAAGAAGGTGCCTTAAATGGCCCAGCTTTGATGCCTGGTGGTGATGAAGCAGCCTACCGCAAAGTTGCGCCTATTTTAGAAGCAATCGCTGCTAAGAACGCTGAGGGCCAACCATGTGTTAGTTTTATCGGACCAGAAGGAAGTGGCCATTACGTTAAAATGGTTCATAATGGTATCGAATATGGCATTATGCAAGAATTTTCCGAAGTTTACGATATTTTGCGTAAAGTTGCTGGAAAATCTAACAATGAGATGTCAAAGATTTTTGCTGATTGGAATCAAGGTTTAGTTCAAGCATATCTTAGTGAAATTACTTCTGAAGTTTTGAAGCAAAAAGATGAATTGACTCCTGATTACGTAATTGACCATATTTTGAATATCGCTTCATACAAGGGTACAGGCAATTGGATGCTTGAAGATGGTGTTCACCTCGGAGTACCAATTAGTGTAATCGCTGAAGCTGTGCTTGCTCGATTCATGTCAAAGGCTACTACGCGTGAAGGCAAAGAAATTAAATGGATCGGAGAAATTCCAACAGATCTGATTACTAATTTGGAAAAAGCATTACAATTAAGCCAAGCTGTTGCATATGCTCAAGGATTCCAACAACTTAAGATGGCGGCTGATGCTTACAAGTGGGATCTACGTTATCCAGCAATTGCACAATCATGGGAAGCTGGATGTATCATTCGTTCATCAATGCTTAAAGATATTGAGAAAGCATTTGCGGATAGCAAGAAGCTTGATAATATGTTCCAAGACTCTTACTTCAGTGACTTAATGGAAAAGAATATTCCTGCATTGCGGAAAGTTATCGAACTTGCTACTATAGCTGGTATCCCAACACCAACTTTAAGTGCATCATTAAACTACTTAGAATCAATTTTCAATCCAAGTTTGCCAGCTAACTTAATTCAAGGTCAGCGTGATTATTTTGGTGCACATACTTACTTGAGAAATGATCGTGAAGGTGTTTATCACACTGAATGGTATGAAGAAAAATAATTATGTTACACGTGTAACATAAGGAAATTAGTAATAATTAAATGAGTCCCTGAATTGGACTAATGTTGTAAATGTTTATCATATTAGGGCTTGTAGTTGATATTCAATCGGCGTCAAGCCCTTTAGTCTGCACATGATTTGTTCGTTATTTTGTATAAGATTTATAATAGGCAACTGTAGATTTACTATTGAAGTAGTTTCTTGTTTAGATTTATTTCTAGCTCTGTGGGTTTGATATTATATTTGCTTTTTTGTATTTATGTGGCTAATTGATAAAATATTAAACTTTTAAGTCTAAATTTCTCAAAGAAATATGGTTGGTCAAGGCTTGTTTTTGTACGGACTAAATGAAGGTTAGAAAGTAATGATGATAAAGTTCATCAAGAATTTTCAAGCAATTGAAAAAATCAAGGTGGTAGTTTTAGTTAAATGATTATTTAGCCATTAATGAAAAGGTTCAATTTTTGATCTTTTAAATAATTTAATCATAAAAAAGTCCCAAAAGTTATTTAACTTTTGGGACTTTTTTTCATGATTCTAACAGTTTTAAGTTGATAAAAAATCAGTTGCTGTGTTACACTTGTAACAACTTTACTTCAGACGTTTTAAACTAAAAGAAGGTAAGCGGTTCCCAATAAAATAATACCAATTAAATAATCAATTAAGGCGGCAATACCTTTTTTATTGAAGTGGTAATTAGTTCTAAAAGTATGCTTATTAAACCAATAATCTATACTAAATGAAATTATTGCTACTATAAAAATAAAGCCTAGACCAACCATCATTTTGTAATAATTGGAACTAAAGATCAAATTTAAACTAGAAAGTATGGCCAAAATTGTAAACGATAATGCAACTTTATAGTTATTATAAAATTTATTCATTCATAGTTCCTCTTAGTTTGTTAACTATCATAACTTGCTTTTTTAATAATTATATCATAAAAAAGCCATGTTGTCATGGCTTTAATAAATTGATTTTACATGTTGGTTATTAAGAAAAAGATAATAAATACTATAAACAAGACATACATCATTGGTGAAACTTTTTTGGCTTGTTTAGATGCAATCATCGTAATGGGATAAGCAATCATTCCTAAAGCTAAACCATCTGAAATGCTGTAAGTTAAAGGCATTCCAATAACAGTTAGAAAAGCTGGAAAGGCAATTTCGAATTTGTCCCAGTTAATTTTTTTAAGATTACCAGCCATTAAAACACCAACAATAATTAATGCAGGTGCTGTAACTGTGGTTGGAATTACGGCTAATAATGGGCTAAAAATCATACTAATTAAAAAGAAAATACCAATAAAAATTGCCGTTAAACCTGTACGTCCGCCCATAGCTATTCCGGCACTTGATTCAACTGAAGTTCCAAGTGGAGCCGTACCAAGAACTGCACCTTCAACCATTGCTAAGGAATCAGATAAAAAGGCTTTTCCAATACGCGGAATTTTGCCATTTTGATCTACCATACCGGCCTGTTCGGTCATCCCAATTAAGGTTCCAGCAGTGTCAAAAAATGTAACTAATAAAAATGTTAGAACAACCATAAATAATTGCGGTGTATTGATATCTTTAATGTGGAAAATAGCTTGACCAAAAGTTGGAGTAATACTTGGTGCACTGGCTATAATTGCCTTTGGAACGGCAATTTGTCCGATTATAACGCCAAAAACTGCGGTTACAACCATTCCAATAAAAATTGAACCAGGTACATTTAAGGCCATTAAGATGACGGTTAGAGTTAATCCAAAAAGTGTGATCCAAACTGCCGGTGTATTAAACTTGCCTAAAGTGACTAGATTAGATTCACTGTTGACGATTAGTTTACCATTTTGTAAGCCTATAAAAGCAATGAATAAGCCAATTCCGGCAGAAATAGCATATTTTAAATCTTGAGGGATTGCATCAACTACTTTTTCTCGTAGTTTTAAAACTGTAATTAAAATAAAAAGGACTGAGGCAACTAAAACCGCTGCGAGCGCTGTTTGCCAATTAATGTGCATACCGCCACAGACGTTATAAGCAAAAAAGGCAGCGCTGCCTAGCGTTGGAGCTAAGGCAATTGGGTAGTTTGCTACTAGTCCCATAATAAAGCAGCCAATTGCAATTGATAATGCAGTAACTGTAAAGGCAGCTCCCTTATCAATTCCTGCTGCATGTAAAATGTTCGGGTTAACAAAAAGGATGTAGGAGAGGCTGACAAAGGTGGTTAATGCAGCAGTTAACTCACGTTTGACAGTGGTATGAGCATCGTTTAAATGAAAGACTTTTTCTAATGTCATCATTTTTCCTCCAAAAAATATTTAAATAATAAAATACATTATCTAGTGTAGCATAAGCGTATGATTCTAATGAAAAATAATTACAAGAAATTAAAAAAACGAATCTTTTTAGATTCGTTTTTTAAAATTACCACATACCGATAATTTTCATCCATGCTAGCCCGATGATTCCGTAAACCAAGATGTAAAAAATACCAAAGATAAAACTTAACTTCCACCATTCATTTTGCTTAACATATCCTGATGATGCTAAAACAGAAGCTGCTGGACTAGAGTAGTGGGTAGTTGATCCCATAATCGCTGAAAACATTGCCAAAAATTGTGCTGCCATTACTTTAGGGGCACCAGCAGCAATGGCAACTGTTAAAAGCGGTAAATACATTGCAGAGTTATGTGCAGTGGCACTTGCAAATAGGTAATGGGTATAAAACAGTACTAAAGCTAAAATTATTAAAGCAACTAGCCAATTAACTCCTTTAATTTCAGCAGCAATACTGCTAGAGATCCAACCAATGAAACCAAATTGAGTTAACTTTTCTGCCATAAAAACAAGAATAGAAAGCCAAATTAGAATATTCCAAGCTCCTGTTTCACTTAATAAGTCTTTAGGTGAAAGAACACCAGTAAGTAACAATAAAGTTACAGAGATAAAGGCAATTAGAGTGGCATCAATTCCTAATGTACTAGAAAGCATCCATAGAATTAGTGTAATGGCAAAAATTATCGCCATCATTTTTTCAGGTATGGTTAACTTACCCATTTCTTTAAGCTGATCTGTCGCCCACTCTCTTGCATTTGGAGTTTCTTTAACCTCAGGAGGATATAATTTGTAAATAAAATATGGCACTGTAATTAAGCAAATAGCAGCAGGTACAATACTAGCCATTAGCCATGGCATCCAGCTTAGTGTAACACCAGCTTTGCTAGCCAAAGCTACGGCAATTAAGTTTGGGGCACAAGCTGTCATGAATAATGATGATGTAATAATATTAACTTGGAATTCAGTAAAGACAAGGTAAGAACCCATTTTTTTACGTGAAGGATCATTAGGTTTTGAACCAAAGGTATTTGCTAAGGACTTAATTAATGGATAAACAACACCACCTGCTCTGGCAGCATTAGAAGGTGTTGCTGGGGAAACAAGTAAGTCAATTGCTCCAATCGCGTAACCAAGACCTAAGGATTTATGTCCAAACCATTTAACAAAATAAAGGGCAATTCTTTGACCTAAACCTGTTTTAACAATTCCACGTGAAATCATGAATGCCATAACGATTAGCCAAGCTGACGAGTTGGCAAATGCATTAATTGCTCCCTTTTCAATTACCTTGCCATTTACTACTTTATCAGCTAAGGGCACTAGGCCTAAAACAATAGTTAAAGTAAAACCAATTAAAGTAACACCACTAATAGAAAGTGGTAAAGTAATACAACCAGCAATAGTAGCAATAAAAATTGCTAACATATGCCATGCTGCAACTGTTACTCCAGCTGGACGTATAGGGGTAGTGAACCAAAAGATTAAACCTAATACAATCGGCATAATGAATTTTTTGTAATCGATATTTTCAAGTGCTTTCATAAAGACCTCTTTTGAAATTTAAGTTAATATATTGATGCAAAACAACATATACTACATTTGCACATTTTACCATAGATATATTTTGTTTAATAGTAAAGTCTTTAGAAATTTAGAACCCATAAGAAGATGATAAAGACGATGAATAAGATCCACATCATAGGGGTGATTTCTTTACCACGTTTAGCAGCAATCATACATATTGGGTAGGTAATTATTCCAAGAGCCAGACCGTCAGAAATTGAATAAGTCAGTGGCATTCCAATTAAAATTAAAAAAGCAGGGACAGCGATCTCCATTTTATCCCAATGTACGTGCAAAGTATTTTGAGCCATTAACACGCCAACAATGATCAATGCTGGGGCGGTTACGTGAGTTGTAAACAAGCTTAATAGAGGACTAAAAATCATTGAAATTAAGAAGAAAATGGCTACAAAGACAGCAGTTAAGCCAGTGCGCCCACCGACAGCAATTCCAGCACTTGATTCTACGAATGCACCTACGGGTGAAGTTCCTAAAATTGATCCCACCATCATTGCTGTAGAATCTGAAGTTAAGGCTTTACCAACTCGGGGCATTTTATTATTTTTCATAAAACCAGCTTGCTGTGCCAAGCCAATCAAAGTACCAGCTGTGTCAAAAAAGGTGACAAGCAGAAAAGTTAAAACGACAACCCACATTTGAAGTGAATTAATGTCTTTTATGTGAAAAACAGCTTGCCCAAAAGTTGGCGCAATACTTGGTGCTAAAGAAATCATCTTATTAGGTAATGCAATTTGACCAGTTATAACACCAAAAATGGCTGCTAAAACCATTCCGATAAAGATAGCACCAGGAATATTAATAATCATTAGAATAACCGTTATTAATAATCCAAAAATAGTAATCCAAACTGCAGGATCATGCAATGAGCCAAGACCAACTAGGGTAGACTTATTACCAACGATTAAACCGCCATCTTGCATACCTAAAAAGGCAATAAAAAGCCCAATTCCTGCAGAAATGGCAAATTTTAAATCTGCAGGGATTGCATTGATGATTTTTTCTCTTAGTTTAAACATAGTAATTAAGATAAAAATTATTGAAGAAACAAAAACAGCTGCTAATGCGGTTTGCCATGAAACATGCATGCCCACACAAACGGTGTAAGCAAAGAATGCATTAATACCTAAAGCGGGAGCCTCACCTATTGGATAGTTAGCGATAATCCCCATCAGTGCAGTGCCTAGAGCACTAGCTAAGGCTGTTGCAGTAAAAACGGCTCCCTTGTCCATTCCACTAGCGCCTAAAACACTTGGATTAACAAACAAAATATAAGACATGCTTATAAAAGTCGTCAGGCCCGCTAAAAATTCCACTTTTATACTTGTTTTATATTTATTAAGCTGAAAATAGCTTTTTATAAAATTCATTTGATTACTCCTATGGATAAATGTTCGTATTTTTGGCAAATTAAACAACTTCTATAGTGTAACACTGATACAAATTAATGTAAATACGAATTATATGTGAAAATAATTTTGAAATATAATATTATTTACTGAGTAACTTTAGATAATAAAGTCACAAATTAACTTAAATTTTGTAATAGCCAGTTCAATTAAGTAAAATTATGGTTATAAAGAAGATATTAGAGAATATGAAATGACCAAGATGTAAGTATTTCCTGGGAAATATTCATAAAAGAATAAATTGTTTCGATAATTTGCTTGGGGTAAAAAAATTAATAATGCGGCATGTCTACTAGTTATTGAGTTAAAATCAACTGTTAAGAATGTTTTCGGGATATTAGTTATTCAATAATGGTGATTGTGCACGATTGCCAAACCATTTATCATTAATTTTTTTTAGAGTTCCGTCTTGACTGAATTTATTCAAAGCATAGTTAATCTTTTTTTGGAGAAAATGATCGTTTTTCCGAAGACCGACTGCAAATTCTTCTCTTGAAAATGGGGTAGCAACTTCAGTAAATTGTGCCGGATTTTTTTGATGAGAAATATAGTAATTTGCATAGGTACTATCAATTAGGAGCCCTTGAATACGGTGAGCAGTGAGATCAATGAATGCATTTGTAAATGAATCATAAAGAATAGGGGTTTGATTTTTTATCTGATTTTTAAAAATTGTAGGATAGTTCATTATATCGTTATATCCAGAAGAGCCTGTTTGGACGCCCAAAGTTTTATTCTTCATTGCTTGAGGACGATTGATTTTATTCTTTTTCAATGCTACTAAAACTTGTGAGCCATATAAATAAGTTTTACTAAAAGCAACTTTTTCTTCTCTAGCAGGTGTTTTGCTAAAACCGTTCCAAATCAAATCAATTGTGCCATTACGTAGTTCTGTAGTGTTCATTGACCAATCTATTGTTTGATAATTTACTTTCAAACCATATAATTTGAAAACAGCATTGGCTAAATCAACGTCATAACCAACTAATTGGCCATTGTTTTGCCGAAAATCCATAGGTACAAATGTATCATCAATTCCAATGGTAATATAGCCCCGCTCTTTGATACGTTCCCAGTTGTCAGTAGAGTTAGTATGCTGGCCAATAGTAATGCCACTACAAGCAGATAAAATCAAACTATAAATAAATAATAATATTAAAGTCACAAAACGTTTAGTCTTCACTCAGATTACCTTCTCATTTATCTAAAGCATTAACTGTAAAAACCATATCAGCGATTTGATTAGCAAACTCCATATCATGGGTAACAATAATTTGTGTTATTTGATTTTGGCTTTTTAGTTGTAAAATGATATCTGCAATTTTGTTTCGTAATGCTGGATCCAATGCAGAAGTTGGCTCATCGTAACATAAAATTCGAGGTTTCATAGCCATTGCTCGAGCAATGGCTACTCGTTGCTTTTGTCCTCCGGAAAGTTGGTAAGGATATAATTGTTCTGCGTTAACTAAGTCAAGTTCATTAAGCAGTTTTCGAGCAGTTTCTTGAGCGACGGAAAGTTTTTCTTTTGATACTAGGGTTGGAGCGAGCGTTATATTATTAATTACTGTTAAGTTAGGAAAAAGTTCGTAGTTTTGGAAGACAACGCCCATAATTTGTTCATTTTGACGAGGTTGAGTTGGGTTGAACTCTTTGTTATTCCAATAAAAATGTCCCTCATCGACTTTTTCAAGTCCATTAAGACAGCGTAGTAAGGTGGTTTTACCTGCACCAGATGAGCCAACAATTGCAAGAATTTGTTTATCAGGGATTGTAAGATTAAGCTTATTTAGAATAACTTTTGAACCAAATTTTTTAGTAATATTTTTTAATTCAAGCATAATTTTTCCTTTTCACTTATTTCCACTTTGAATAATTTTGTTCTATTTGCTTCAATAGAAACGAAATTAAACCAGTCATTATCAAATAAATAACACCGACTAGGATAAGAGGAATTAAGGTGACATCACGTGCTGTTGCAACATTTCCGGCTCGTAGAAGTTCGCCTAATCCAATTACGTAAACCAAGGAAGTATCTTTAACAAGATTAATGATTTCATTGCCGATTGACGGTATCACAATTTTGTTAACTTGGGGAATAATAACGTGTTGAAGAGTTTGCCAGGAGTTAAGTTGGAGAACATGGGCACTTTCATATTGACATGTAGGTACGGATTGAAAACCGCCACGAAAAATTTCTGCAAAATAAGCAGAATAATTAATAATTAAGGCAAATAAAGCGGCGTCATAACGTTGGAAAATAATTCCAATGATTGGTAACCCATAAAAAATGAAAATAAGCTGCAGTAATAGGGGTGTTCCGCGCATAATCCAGACATAAAATTTCAAGAACAGCCGTAAGAGCTTAAAAGGAGACAATAAGCCTATACTAACAATAATTCCTAAAGGAATAGAAATAATAATTGTCCAGAAAAATAAAAGTAAAGTCATTTGCGCACCTGAAAGTAAGGAGGGCAAGATTGAGATAATGTAATTCATTGGTTAACTCCTTTATAATTCATTTTTCCAGTAGGTGCATGTTTTAATGTTTTATTAGCTGTCGTGATCAAACATGCAAGAAATTATCTATAAGCATAACATAAATGATCTAAAGTTGATGTTTTAATTACCAATATTAACAGCTTTTCATGTAAAATGAATTTCAATTGAATTGAGACATATAAGATATTGCTCAAATAAGTATTAACAATTTAGTTTTTCTGCTAGATTGACATGATTTTCAAATTCTTACTCGTTTTTATATTTCTAACGTCTTTAGGAATAATATTAATCAAAGATATGTAAAATGAGTTGTAACTAATTGAGCAAAAGATTTACTGGACACTAATCATTGAAGTTTATAGTTAAAAGGTTATGCCCGCCACTATTTCACACCAAGGACTAGAAATTTCTTAATTTAAGAACTTAAAATTTCTATTTTAGTCCATGATTCATAGGATTATGCAACTCTTAATGATTCTTAATTGTGAAATGTTTTACGGCTTTGAGAAAATTTGAAAAATCTTGATAAACTAGAAGATGTAATTAAAGACTACGTCGAGTATTGCAATGCAAAAGAAATAAGGACAAATAAAAAGGACTAATCCTGATCGTATATCAAGAATTAGTCCTTAACTAAAAAATTAATAATTTATTCTAATCTAGAAAAAAGAATATTGTCTTTTAGACTGACTGTTTTTAATTAGGTTGTATATTATTGTTCTGCAATTTCAATTTCAGTTGATTTATCCCATGATTGAGGTAATTTTCCAATCTCTTTTAACTTTTTAACAATTTGATCTAGAACAATTTCCCTATCTTGGTCATTGGTCATAAAGTCAAGCTGATCGCCATCAATTTCCATTTTGGGCGAGTGATCATAATTTTCATACCACGGCTTATAATAGCGTAATAAACGTTTATAATAGTCTTCAAGTGTTGCATCATAACTAAGTTGCTCATAAGGACGACCACGTTTTTTAATTCTTTTAAGCATTGTATTATATGACACTTTAATGTGAACTAATAGATCAGGGTTCTTTTTTGGCATATGATTAAGCTCAGTCATCATATTATTTAAAAGTTCATAGTATGTGTCAATTTCTTCTTTAGTTGCACGGCCTATATCGGCATTCATTTGGAAAAAGAGAGCATCTTCATAAATTGAGCGATCAAGAACATTATTGTCATCAGTCAATGCATCTTTGATACTTCTAAAACGTGTGTTTAAGAAAAATACTTGTAATAAAAAGGCATAATTTTTAGGATCTGCATAAAAGAGTGGTAAGACGGGGTTATCATCAACACTTTCATAAAAAGGTTTAGTTCCTAAATAATTAGCTAAAATACTGGTTAAACTGGATTTACCGGCTCCAATTGGCCCACTTAAAACAATAACTGTCATCACTTTCCTTCTTCATTATAAATTTCCAATCGTAAGCAGTTTATCGTCAATTTGCTTTAAAACTTCTTTTTTAGCAGTTTCATCGAGGATAAAATCAAACTGATCACCATCAATTGACATTTTCGGTGATGCGTTATAACTTTCATACCATGGCTCGTAATAATTAATCAAGCGCGAATAATAATCCTTTAAGCTGGGGTCCGTACTTATCTGCTCGTAAGAGCGACCGCGCTTTTTGATTCTATTTAGCATGGTATCAAGTGATACGTGAATATAGATCAATAAGTCAGGTTTTTTACTCGGATTACCTGGAGTATCTTCCAGCATATTTTTCAGCAAACTATCGTAAATTTTAAATTCTGTTGGATCAGCAACAGAATTTTCCGCATTCATTTTAAAGAAGAGAGCATCTTCATAAATTGAACGATCCGAAACACTGTTCTTTTCCTTAATTGCTTGATTAATTTGAGCCAAACGATGGTTGAGTAGATAGATATTAAGCAAAAAAGTATATCGTTTCATATCTTGATAATACAAGGGAAGGACCGGATTATTATCAACTCCCTCATAGAAAGCTTGTGTACCTAAATGTTCAGCTAAAATACTGGTTAAACTGGATTTACCGGCTCCAATTGGCCCACTTAAAACAATAACTGTCATCACGTTCTTTCTTAAATACTATATCTTGATTACTTCCTAGTTTAGTACAATATATAGTGGCAAACAAGAGGAAAATAAATTGAAATTGGATGGCAAATGTCAAGTGATTTTGTATAATACAGTACAATTTTTTGCTTGTCTATTGATCACAAAACATGTTACACGTGAAACTTATAAAAATCTTGGTTGAAACTAGAAAGAGATGTAGTTATGAATTAATCTCACGCAATTGAGGTGTTTCATAATTGTTAGACATACTGAGATACACCTAAATTAATGATTATTACTCAGACTGTGTTTCAAAAAAGTGACTGCTATAATGATGTTTTTGGAGAAACAGCTGTTTACTTAGTTGAACTGTAATTATCTGAACGATTTTATGATCAGCTTGTTAGGATAAATTAAATGGATACTTAAATTTATGTATATTGTTTTAACAATATTAAAAGACCTAACAAATAAAATACACGCCCCAATAAATATTGGGATCGTGTATTTAAAACTAATTAGTAAATGATAAACTTTTTGATTACACCCCAGTTAAAGTTTAGTTTACTCTATTAGTCATTTGTTTTTTTTTAATATCTTCTGTCTTATCATCAATTTTGTTTTCAACTTTATCTACGCGGCTACCAATTTTTTCTTTAGCATCTTTGGTTGTGCCAGTGATTTTGTCTTGCAAGCTAACGGAATCTTTTTCATGTTGCTCTTTAGTCTTAATATCGACAACAGTAACATTGACTTCAACTGTATCCAAGCCGGTCATTTCTTTAACTTTATCATAAATCTTTTTCTTGATTTGGTCATATAACTTGGCTATTTCAACACCGTATTCTGCGACAATTTCAATGTCAACGGCAACTTGCTTTTTGCCAACTTCAACATTGATGCCATTGGTAACATCGTCGGTATTAACGATTTTATCAGCTAAGTTTGAGAAGAAACCACCATTAACTGTTAGGAGTCCTTTAATATCAGATAAAGCAATTCCAATAATTTTTTGAATTACCTTTGAATCATAATTTAAGTCACCTTTAACTTCGTGTTTTGAATTATTTTCTGTCATATAAATTTCCTTTCATATGTTTATTTGTTTTTTAAATTTTTAAGCAATGGTCCATAATGACCAACTAAAGCACCAACAACTAACATTACTATTACAAAAATCGTCTTAAAAAATCCCAATCCTATAAAGCAAAGTGCTAATAGTATTCCAAGTATTGCACCACTTATTTCTGGAAAGTACTTTTGTAAATTTTCTTTCATTTCTGCCTCCTTTATTGAACTCGTTGTTCTGATTTAGCAGAAGAATGATAGTTTACAAATTTAATTTTGATTTTGGGCTTCTGCTCAATTCCTAAATATTGTTTGAGGTTTTTTTCCAGTTCTGCTAAATAATCATTAAGCAGGTTTGATACGTTTTCACTAGAACCGAGATCACCACTAATCCGTATTTTAATTTTACGATTAGTTAACCTTGAATCAACCTTGGCTTTGTTCAAATATGGTAAGTCCGCTAAAGAATTCATTACATAACCATTAATTGCTTTACTGGTGATTTTAACTTGTCCGTCCCGCTTATGAATTAAATTGAAGTATCGTTGTACTGGCCAGAATAAGATGGTTATCAAACTAATAACTAGTATTAAAAGGATAACTGCACTGATACCTACTAAGTACCAGGAAAAAATTGGGTTAAGCTTACCTAATGAAGGCAAGCTAATCTTTAAATATTGTTGCCAAAGATTATTATTTTCCCAAAGAAGGTAAACTGGTATGGGTAATAATAAAATTATCCAGAGGATCAGTAACCATTTTTTACTCCGCTTCAATTAATCACCATCCTTTCTAAGTATATCCTAATTATAATACACAATATTTAGCCAGCCTAATGATATGCACCAATCATATACAATATTGCGTTAATATATTAAAATAAAAAGAGCTACTTAAAGCAGCTCTTTAAAAAGGTATGACAAGATATTAACGATAATTTTCATTTAATTTGCTTGCGGCTTCTTGATCGACAATTAAAGTAACGTTGCCATGATTTTGTAAAATGGAGGCAGGGACTTCTTCAGTTACTGGCCCCTCAACCATCTTCTTGACAGCATCGGCTTTATTTTCGCCAAAAGCCATGATTACAATCTTTTTAGCAGACATAATATTAGCAATTCCCATACAAATTGCAGATTTAGGCACTTCATCAATATTGCTGAAGAACCGAGAGTTAGCTTTAATAGTGTTTTTGGTTAGTTTCACTTCATGAGTGACTGAATCAAAAGAGGTTCCGGGTTCATTAAAAGCGATGTGACCATTTTGTCCTAGACCGAGAAGTTGGATGTCGATTGGATTGTCCTGAATGATCTGGTTGTAATTAGCAGAAGTCTCCTCAGGATCCTTGATAGCTTTAATGCCATCAGGTACATATGAATTCTTAAATGGCTTTTGTTCAAATAAATGCTTTTGCATAAAATAATGATAGCTTTGGTCATTATCGGCTGAAAGACCAACATATTCATCTAAATTGATACTAGTCAATTTGCTGTTATCTAAATTGCTCTTAGTCCATTGTTGATAAAGATCTTCAGGCGTGGAACCAGTGGCTAAACCAATAACTTTAGCACCACTTTCGATGCTTTCTTTAAAGATTTCAAACGCTTTTGTACTTGCTTCAGCTTTATTACCTGTAATTATAACTTTCATATGTATTCCTCCCAAAATAACTAAATTAATTATAAATTGGTATATGCCAATTTGTCAATAGAAGAAATCTTATTCCACTAATTTATAATATTGGTAAATTGTAAAATGAAGTTGAACACTTGCCCTAATTAAAAAATGAAAAAAGTCCATTGGACTTCTTTGATAGAATGTAATTACCCAATCAATTCTAGAAAGAAGTTACCAATGAACTCGCTTAAT
>NZ_JBXSQM010000019.1:0-22780 GCF_057063645.1 Lactobacillus sp. X-49 | reverse complement strand
AAGATCCCACTAAACTGGCTAATTGGACATACAACGAGCAGGATGATTATTACCTTGACTAGCAAGGCGTACGCTTTAACTTTAAGCGCTATGGTAAACGTAAGAATAAGAGTACTGGCTTAATATCTGATCTTAAGATCTATGAAGCAGATGAATTTCAATTAACAGATGAACTAATCGAACTAGCTAAAACTAAAAGCGGACGTCAAAGACAGGTTCAATATAATCCCAGTTGGCAATATTTCAAAGAAAACTCTTCAAAGCAAAGAAGGCAGACGAATTTATGGCTGTAGAAAAACAGATGTCGAGCCAGTCTTTGGGCATATGAAGAGTGTATTCGGCATGCGCAGAACGCACTTATGGGAAAGAAAGAAGGTCGAAACAGATATTGGATTGATGTTGATGATGAATTTAAGCAAATATTGGAATAGGAATGGGGCAAAGGGCCCCCTTTTTAAAGCAAAAAGCACCAAAAAACATTATCTAGCTCCCAGCTGGGATCAATCAAATAAAACATTCATGACTTTAAAAATAAAGACTGTAACGTTGTTCCAAGAATAGAATCAAAATAATGCTTTACTATTAAAGTATAACATTGATTTTATCTTTAGGTATGCTGATAAAGTACGCTAACCAACATTGAATTTTAATGAACTTAAGCAAAACCACTTTAAAAGTCTAGGATTTCATCCTTCCGTCTTTTATTAATCAGCTATTTGTTTTATTTACTTTATTTTGCAACGTATCACATATTCTTTCTGACGGTGTTGCACTTGAGTTGACAATTCAGCAAAGTATTAATCAAATAATATCGGTAAGTACTATTTATTCCTTTTGCATCAGTCTTTTTTCCACCTATTCCTACTTGGTTTGCAATTTGCAAGACCATTGCCGGATTCATTGAAAAAAGAATTATATATACCGAATGCTTTAAATTATCATCAGTCATACTTTTCCTCCCATTCAATTTTTAGGCTTTGATTTTAAGCCCTTAGGAAGTATAGCCTTCAAAACTTGCTTAAAGTTGATTACTTTTATTTGCTAAAAATGCCCTCTTTTATGTTGTCAGTTACTTATATATCAAGACTTTGACTCTCTTGATAAACCATAAAACTACGACAAAAAAAGGATAGCCAAGATTGGCTATCCTTTTAAATAGGTATTGCTTTATTATACCAATAGATGAAATAAATCTGTCGTTTGAATTACTTAGTTAGTCGAATTCATAGACTTGTTTGACAGGGTATCTGACTGATTTAACCTCATCGACGTAATCTTTCGGCTTCTTACCAACTGCAATGGCCATAACTGGAACAAACCGTTTAGGGTCCAAGTTAAACATTTTAGCAGCTTGTTTTGTGTCATAGCCGCCAATTGGATTGGTTTCATAACCATGACTACGTGCAACTAACATAAATTGCATTGCTGCTAGGGATGTGTCTACCGCTGAATCCATTACTAGAGTATCGTAATCGGCATGTTCGTACAATGGTAAGAAAGTACTAAATACTTCGTCAAGTTTTGCCTTGTCAATTTGACCATTATGGTAGGCTTTAGTCCATAGGTCACGGTATGACTTAAATGCTTCTGTATCACCATATAACAATACCATTGCTGAACAAGTTTCAACTTGTGGCATATTAAATTTCATAAAGTACTTCTTGAGTTTTTCTTTTCCTTCAGGAGAGTCAACTACGACAAAGTGCCAAGCTTGCAAATTGCAAGCAGAAGGGGCTTTGGTTGTTTCTTCAATCATTTCTTCAAACTCTTCATGAGAAATTTTTACTTCTGGATCAAAAACTCTTATTGATTGCCGGTTAAAAGCAACATCTTTAAAATCATTGTTTACAATATGTTCTTCAGTCATTTTTAGTTCTCCTCTTTTACATCGTGTGTTTGTTCCATAAATGGCATTAAGGCTTGTAAATCTGGACCTTTACCACTTGGGATATTTTCAGCTCTAGAAACTATTGCTGCATTCATTCCAGGATGAGTTAAAATATAGAATTTATCATCTTCTAGGGCTTTAAATATAATCTTCGGCACCTTGTCAATTGGCATTCCCGTAGTAATATCAATTTTTGCTTGCTTTTGACCGTCTATGTAAGTCTTACTTGAATAGTAAGGATCACTCTTGTCAGTATATTTAGCTGGACGGTGATTCTCAGTATGGTACAAATCAGTTTGAACAAATGCAGGACAGAATACGTGCATTCTAACATTGGCCTTAGCAGCTTGTAAGTCGTATTCTACAGCTTCCGTCATACCGACAACCGCAAATTTAGTTGCGTAATAAGCCGGCATTAGGGGACTTGTTGTTAATCCTGCCATCGAAGCAACATTAATAATGTCACAATGTCCCTCTTGCTTACGCATAATTGGAATGACACGCTTTAATGACCACACTTGACTCATTAAGTCAGCATGTAGAATCCATTCCCAATCACGAGTTGGTAATTCCCAAATTGGTCCGGGAATAGCAATACCAGCTGAATTAATCAGCAAATTAATTTTATTGTATTGACTCATGGTCTTCTTAACCATATTGTCAACGGCATCCTCATCAGTAACATCGGTTGGAATACTGATAGCTTCTACGCCTTTATCCTTTACATCTTGCAATGTTTTGGCCAAAGCAGGTTCATCAACATCAGCTAAAGCTAATCTCATACCTCGATCAGCAGCTTCTAAAGCTAATGAGCGGCCAAAACCATGTGCAGCGCCGGTAATTAATGTGACTTTATTTTTAAATTCTTTCATAATAGCCTCTTTTTCAATAATTGCTCAACGATTAACAATATTTATTACGATTTATATATTAATCGCTTTCAAATATAAATTAAATATACAAAATCTAAAAATTGTAAGACATCTTATAAAAGCTATATTTTGTAATATATTATTCTGCTGAAAACATTTTTTGATTTTTGGCGGTTACATGTAGACAATTAACAATAATATTTTCTTGAGTTCGACACAACTGCTCTCTTAACTGTTCTGGGGATTCTTTTTGACCATTAGCTATCCAATCCAAAATAATTTCAGTAAAGGCACCAGTGAAGAATTTGGCAACCATTACCCTATCAGCATTACATATTATTAGATGATCCTGCTTAATTATTTCATCAATATAACCCAGTAAAATATTTATTTGTGGATCTCTAAAAATTTTTTGGAATTGGAACATATCTAAATTATTATAAAATGCTTTTGCTAAAGCTGAGTTATCGTAGAAGTAATTAAGCATTTTTAAAATATCAGTATCCCAATGCTCATAACCACTGGTCTCACTTAACAAAGCAATAATTTCAGTTTTAACTGTCCATTTAATCAAATCTGGTATGTCTTTAAAGTGGTAATAAAAGGTTGGTCGTGTACGATTCGTAGCTTTAAGTAAGCTGGTAACGGTAATCTTTTTAAGTGGCTTTCGCTTCATTTCAGCTTTTAACGCATTAGCAAAATCTTGCTTTGTTTGCAATGACATTTCTGAATTTTTCATTTTCTTTACCTCAAAAGTGATTTATAAAACACGCTATGTTTATTCTTATATTATAAAATGTAAGGTATATTTTTTAAAAGTGGCGAATAAATCTATTTGATACTTGTTTAACAAATTAGGTTAATTTTTTAAATTTCGTAAATTGCAATTTTAAGTTGAACACCTGCATTAATTAATTTGATAGATGCAATCGAGTCTGCGTTCAAATAATTCATCTGGTGTGTGATAAGCTAAGAGCTTTCTTGGCAAGTTGTTACACCATTCTTCAATCTCAGAGATTTGATCAAGGGAATAATTCTTGATGTATTTACCCTTAGGAATAAAGCGTCTAATCATGCGGTTGTGCCGCTCAATTCCACTTTTATCACATGAAGTATAAGGGTGCGTATAGTAAACTAATGTCTTCGATACCTGTTCTAATTGGGATAAATCTGCAAATTCAGAATCATTATCAGTCGTTATTGTTTTGAAGATTTCATTCCAATGTTCATGATATTACTCACGTAAATCACTAAAGGCAGTCATAACGCTGGCAGCAGTCTTATCAGAAATTGGAATAATCATAAACTTGCGTGTCATACGTTCATACAAGGTTAATAAAACTTCATCGTCTTTAATCTTATGACCTAAGACTAAATCACATTCCCAATGACCAAATTTATGACGCTTTAAGATGTCATGTGGTCGTTCATCAATACTGCGGCCCAATTTACGCTTATTGAGCCGTACTTGTTTAGATTTGGTATTACGGGTTAACACTTCAGGTAAACCACTGATTTTAATGCGTAAAAGTCCCTATTCAACATAACGATAGAGTGTTTTAGTACAAACTATTTCCTTACGAGTAAATTTTCCAGTAGCTTGAGCAGTTTGGGTATCATAACGAAAATGATTTTCATGATAAAGTGACTTTTGTCCTCGCTCAAGTTCGTTTTTAATTGTAGTAGGAGAACAATTAATCTCTTTAGCTATCTGACGTAAGGATTGCCCTTGGCTGTGTAAAACTTGGATAGTAACGCGATTTTCAAAACAAAGATGCTTGCCTTTAAGATGGGTAGATATGGTAGAATGTAAAGAGTTCATTGGTAACTTCTTTCTAGAATTTTGGTTGTAATTACATTCTATCAAAGAAGTCCAATGGACTTTTTTATTTTTTAATGAGCTTAAGTGTTCAACTTCATTTTACAATCTACCAAGAAAAGAAAGTTGCAGAAATTGCACGAAAAATTCTTGGTGCAGATTTTCCGATTTCATTGTCGTCCTCAATTGGGTCAATTGGTTTAATTGGGCGAGAGAATGCAACTATTCTTAATGCTGCACTTAATAAGGTTATTAAGAACGTTATTAGTGGCTTTTCTAAGGCACTAGCTGAAGAAAATATCACCGCAGCTCAAGAATATCTTTGTCAAAATGATGGTACGTTAATGTCCTTAGATTATGCTGCTAAGTATCCTATTTTAACTATTGGTAGTGGCCCTACTAATAGTATTCGCGGGGCCGCATATTTATCACAAAGTAAAAATACTTTAACTGTTGATATTGGTGGAACAACGTCTGATATTGGAGTCTTAACTAATGATTTTCCGCGTGAATCCTCTAAGGCAGTTACTGTTGGTGGTGTACAAACTAACTTTAGAATGCCCGATGTCTTATCCGTTGGTCTTGGCGGCGGAACTATTGTTAGGGTAGGAGAAGATGGTTCAGTTACTGTTGGCCCTGATAGTGTTGGCTACCAAATCACAGAAAAGGCACTAGTCTTTGGTGGTGATACATTAACTACAACTGACATTGTAGTTAAGTTTGGTATGTGCCATGTAGGTGATGCTAAATTAGTAAAAAAATTGATAAAAGTCTTGCTGAAAAAGCAATGAAAAAAATTGCCCAAATTCTAGAAGATGGTATTGACCAGATGAAAACTAGTGCTGAAGACGTTGATGTTATCTTAGTAGGTGGTAGGGCAATAATTGCCCCTGAAAAATTAACGGGTGTTAAAAAGATCATCAAGAATAAATTTGGTGGTGTTGCTAATGTAATTGGTGCGACAATTGCTAATATCGGTGGTGAATATGAAAAAGTTTATGCATATGCCAAGATTAAGCGTGAAGACGCATTAGCAGATGTTGAAAAGATGGCAGGCAAGCAAGCGGAAATGGCAGGTGCAGATCCGATTACTATTAAGACAGTTGAGGTTACAGAAGTACCGTTAGCATATGCCCCAGGTGACACGACTAGAGTTAAAATTAAAGTTGTTGGTAATATTAAAAAATAAATATTGATGCTTATAAAAAATAAAATGGCTAGCGTTCTAGATAGATTAATCTAGAGCACTAGTCATTTTTATTTGTTATTTCAAATATCAGGAATTAAAGAATCTGTTGATAGCAATGTACTTGTTTACTAAAAGCGTATCTATTGCAGGATATGAAAGTTTAAGACTGGTTAAGATATGCTCACTAAATAAAATTTAAATTGGTAATCAAAGTTAATATCTTAATTTAACGACCTTGGATGTTAAGGTAAAAATGTTTAGCAATTCAGCTCTTTTATTATGCATAATTGCTATAATTCGGCGAAACTAAAGAATTATACTATTGAAAGTACAATTTTTTCTGTATCAAAATTGTTTTAATAAACTTATACTTGGAAGCGTATTCAAGAAGTGAAAAAAGAAGGCGATTATATCAACGATAAGGAAATCAAAATAGTCAGGTATATCTTAGATGAAGGTGTAACTCATTATAAAAACATTGGGCATCTTATCGGAATGTCACGAGGAACAATTAATAAGTATCTCAAGGAAATTGCTGAAGAAGTTGAAAAGTATCATGTCAAACTAATTAGAAAGCAGAGTTATGGTATTTATTTTGATGGTGACACAACTATGCTTCGTTCATCTTTAAAAACTGGAAACTTGGTTTCAAATCAAGAAAGTCCTAAAGAAATAAAACTAGAAATTATTTCAAGGCTTCTTACGAATAAAGATCCTATAACTATTCAAGAATTATCTGAACAATTTTATGTTAGCAGAGCAACGATTGATCTCTATCTTAAAGAAATTAAAAGTTGGGTTAATCTGCAGGGTGCCAGTCTTAAAGGCTGTGAGTATGGAATTTTTATTCAAGCATCTGAAAGTATCAAGCGTAAGATAATGACCTTACTTTTGAGCTTTTATTGGGGTGACAGCCTAAGCATTAATGGTCAAACTAATTTAAAAATGATTATTAAAGTTCCTGATGAATTGAAGCATATTTTTAATCAAAATATTTTTTGTGGTGTTGAACAGACACTTGCTCAATTTCAAAAAAATAGTTCAATAACTTTGAACGATTATGAATTTCAGTCATTAGAAGTTCATCTAGTGATAGCTATTCAACGTATTAAAAATGGTGAAATCATTCAACGAAATAGTCAGTTTTCAACTAATCCGTTATCTCGTAATACTCAAATTTTAACGCAGTTATTAGAGGATAAATTTCACCTAAAAATTCCGATGGCTGAACAAGAGTATATCAATATTCATATTTTAGCTGCTGAAACAAATGATGAACAAAATGATGGTAGTAATTCAAGCTTTAAAAATAAGGGTTTAGATGTCTTTTTACGACAAAACGTGACGAAGTACGATGAAACTTTAATTAATAATTTAACCTTACATTTGATCCCAGCTTTACATCGTTTTAAGTTAGGCTTAAGTATTAAAAATCCCTATAAAGATAGTATCAAGAGAAACTTTACCTATGCTTATAACGAAGCTGTTGATTTAAGTATAAAAATTGAAAAATTGTTTTCAGTTCATATCAATGATGATGAGATTGCATATATTACTCTACACTTAGAAAGTTATTTAGAAAGGTGTGATCAAAGTAAGAAAGTTCAGGTAGTCCTTGCGTGTAGTACAGGTTTGGGAACAGCCCGACTACTTGAACAGCGAATTGAAAAATATTTTCCAGATACAATCAACATAAAACGAGTAGTATCAGTTTCTGAACTAATGAGTACTCCTGTGGCAGAGGACTTAGTAATTAGTACGGTTGATGTTCGTTTAGTTCGCAAGAAGGTTGTAGTAGTACCACCATTTTTAGACAATCAATCAAAAGTAAAAATTCAACAGGCAATTGATAATTTAAACAAATTTAAGAAAGATGAAAATGAATTTATGAAACTTGTTAAAGCAGAATTAATCACGATTGATTCGCAACAAACTAATCGTAATCAAATAATTCATAAAATTTGTGAGTTACTCAAAAATCAAGGTTATGTATTACCTGGAATTGAGCAAGCAGCTATTCAACGTGAACAACTTGCTAGTACAAAGATTGGGCTAGCAGCCATGCCTCATGCTCCTATTGAGTATGTTAAGACTCCTTGTATTGCACTTTATATTAATTCAAAGGGGATTGACTGGGGTAGAGGTAAAGTTAGCCTTGTGTTTTTTATGGCGATGAACAAGAGTGTAAAAAGTTCAATTAATGATGTTTATAGCTACTTTAACGCAATTCTTGAGGATGAAAAAATGTTACGTAAATTAAGTAGATTAACGAAAAAAGCAGATGTTATGCAAATGTTAGGAAGTGAAGAAGTTGAGTAAAAATGAAAAAGATTTTATATCGAAGAAAAACATTGTTATCGGATTGGATGCTTCCTCTAAGAAAGAAGCAATCACCAAATTAGCGGCTGTTATGGAGAAAAATGGCATTGTTAGTGATGCAACTAAGTTTAGAGATGATGTTCTATACCGAGAAAGTTTAACAACAACTGGTATTGGCAATAATATTGCCATCCCACATGGAAAAAGTGCAACAGTTAATGAGGGTTCAATGGTTTTTGCTAAAACAACTAAGCCGCTTGAATGGAATTCACTTGATGGCAGTAAAGTATCAATCATTTTCTTAATGGCTGCTAGAGATAAAGACAGTGGTAAAGAACACCTAAAGATGTTGGCAACAATTGCTGGAAAGTTAATGGATGATGACTTTGTAGCCTCCATCAAGGCAGAAAATGATCCAGAAAAATTAGTAAATATTTTTAAGAAGTTAGAAGATTAGGAGAAAAAATTATGAGTAAATTTGTAGCAGTAACAGCATGTATCGCCGGTGTAGCCCACACTTATATGGCAGCCCAGAACTTAAAGAAATATGCTAAGAAGAATGGTGATCAGATTAAAGTTGAAACTCAAGGTGCAATGGGTTTTGAAAATAAGCTAAGTGCAAAGGATATTGCCGAAGCCAATGCAGTTATTTTTGCGGTTGATACTAATGTTCGTGAGCAGGACCGCTTTGAAGGAAAAAAGATTGTAAAAATGGGTACTTCTGAGGTGGTAAAAGACGGCAATAAAGCCATTGCAAAAGCACATGAATTACTTGATAACTAAAGAAAATTTTTAGAAAGGTAAGGTTGTTTTATGGATAAGGTAAAACAATTCTTTAAAGAATTAGTAGATCACTTCCAGACAGGTGTTTCCTACATGATTCCACTGGTTTCGGCATCTGGCTTAATTGTTTCAATTGCCGTTGTCGGCGGTGGTAATGGTGTATGGAGTCAAACAAGTAATATTTGGGGTATTTTGAGGATGATTGGTCAACAAGGCTTAGGCTTTATTCCAGTCATGATTGCCGCATACATTTCGTATTCAATTGCTGACCGTCCTGGACTGGCCCCAGCCTTTATTGTTGGCTTAGTTGCTAATAAGCTAGGTATGGGTTTCATTGGTGGTATGGTTGTCGGCGTTTTAATTGGCTATCTTGTATATTGGCTTAAAAAGTTACCAATGCCAATGAGTTTGATTTCTTTAAAATCAATTTTCATTATTCCGTTAGCGTCAGTTTTAATTGGAGGATTAATAGTTTTCTATGTCTTTAGTAATCCCGTCAGAGCTATGCAAAATGGCTTAACTTCATGGCTAGCAAGTATTAGTGGTTCTAATAAAGTTTTAGTGTCTGCAATTATTGGTGCGATGATGGCCACAGATATGGGTGGACCAATTAACAAGGTTGCTTATACTTTCAGCATGGCTTCATATACTTCTGGTGGTTATGCGATTAGTACAGCTTGCTTTATCGCGATTGGTATTCCGCCATTAATTATGGCTTTAGCTAGTTTTATCGGTAAAAAGTATTACAGTCAAGATGAAAAAGAGAACTCAACTACAGCTTTAATCATGGGCATTATCGCTACTACAGAAGGTGCAATTCCGTTTGCTGTTTCTGACCCAATAGCTGTAATTCCAAGTTGTATGATTGGTTCAGGATTAGCCAGTGCCCTTAACGCATTCTTTGGTACCACACAAAAGACAGCTTTATCCACATTTATGGCAGCACCATTTGATTCAAATATCTTACTGTACTGCTTATCGATTGTAATTGGAGTCGTTGTTGGTGCACTATTATGTAATTTCTTAAAGAAACTGATGCATCGGGATCAAAAAGTTGCCGCAGAAGCTGCTGTTTAATTATAGGAAGAAAAAATGTATAAAGTATTTTATAAACCAGAAAAAGATAAATGGATGGGTGACATCATGCCTTTTGGCAAAGATGGTAAGTTTTATTTGTATCATCAACGTGACCCCCGTAAGCCAGGACCATTGACTGATAATGATGAACCGTTTGGCTGGTCACTTTCAACCACAACAGATTTTGTTAATTATGAAGATCATGGTGATGCAATTCCTGCTGGAGATGCAGAAGACCCTGCACAATGGATTTATGCTGGCTCTGTTTTTAAAGCTCAAGGAAAAATTCAAGCTTTCTATACTGGTTATAATAAGAAAGCTGAACAAGAGGGTCGTGCCTCTCAAGTATTACTTCATGGAACAAGTACGGATTATGAACACTTCCAAAAGAATATTGATAAATTGCTGTTGCCGGCTCAAGAAGGTTATGACAAGACTGATTGGCGTGATCCGTGGATTATTTGGAATGAGGATAAGCAAGAGTATTTGTTGATTTTGGGTACTAGATTAGCTGGACCAAAATCTAAATTAACGGGTCGAATTGTTTCGTTTGCTTCTAAAGATTTAAAGAATTGGGATTTTCAAGGTGATTTCTATGCCCCTAATTTATATTCGGGACTTGAGATGCCAGATCTGTTTAAGATGGGTGATTGGTGGTACTTGCTTTATACAGAGTATAGCGAACAAAGTAAAACTCGCTATCGAATGAGTAAGAGCATTAATGGACCTTGGGTTAAACCAAAAGATGATGCCTTTGACGGTCGTGCATATTATGCTGCCAGAACTGCCTTTGACGGTAAGAGACGTGTGCTCTTTGGCTGGGTACCTACTCGTGAAAAAGGTCAAGGAGATATGGTCAACTGGGAATGGGGAGGTACTTATGTGCCATTAGAACTCATGCAAAGAGTTGATGGTACCCTTGCTACAAAATTGCCAGATGAATTAACTGAGCAATTTACTGATAAGACATCTATTGACGATTTCACGATTGAAAATTCTAATGGTAGAACAGAAAAAGTTATTGTGCATGATGTTGGTCGACACTTTGTGTTGGATATGGATATTAGCTGCTCTGATAAAGCTAGTGATGTAGCAATTAGATTATTTAAGAACTTGGAAACAGATGAATCTTATCAATACTTATTAACTAAAGACGATCAGCGTTTAGTTTTTGACAAGAGTCCTGAATGGCCGTGGTTCCAAATGATGAACAAGGGTCTTGATAGACCTCTTCCTGAAAGTAACTTTAAGAAACTGCACGTTAAATTAATGGTTGATAATGATATTTTCGTTTTAGTAGTTAACGGCATCAGTTTAATTGCTCGTGGTTACCAAAAATTCGGTGATGATTTGGCAGTTGCTGCTGCTAACGGAAAAGTTGAATTCGAGAACATTGTGTTGAGAAAGTAAGCTAATGGCAGAAAAGATTAAATCTCTAGTCTTTTTTGATATGGATGGTACATTATTGTCTAGCAAATCAACTATTTTACCAGAAGTTAGTCAAGCTGTACGGCAATTAAAAGCTAATGGTAATATTCCCGTAATTTGTACTGGTAGAGCTGCGTTTGAAGTGCGACATTTCATGAAGGAATGCCAAATAGATTCACTAATTGCAACTAATGGTCAATATGGTGAGTTTGCTGGGCGGGTGACATTTAACTTAACGATTTCCAGTACAATTTGTCAAAAGGTATTAGCGTACGCTCAAAGTAGAAACGATATTATCGGATTTTATAATTACCAACAAATTGCTTTATCGGAAGATCAGCCACTTTCACGTAAGTTCTATCAAAATATTTCATCACCTTTTCCGCAAATTAAACCTAATTTTTATCAAAATAATCCGGTTAATCAAATTTTAGTAATTGCTCATCATGCAGATAGTGAATATGGTAGACGGTTTCCAGAACTGCGGTTTATGATTACTGGTCCCCAGTCAATAGATACGGTTTTACGAAATAATTCTAAAGGTCAAGGAATTTTGCGATTAATGCAGCAAAAGAAATTAACTGTACCTACCTATGCGTTTGGTGATGGTAATAATGATTTAACTATGTTTGACGTTGTTGATTGTGGAATCGCAATGGCTAATGGTAATCAAGCAATTAAGGATGCGGCTGCCTATGTTACTGATACTAACGATAACCTAGGTATTGTTAAAGCATTAAAAAAGTTTCAATTAATCTAAAAATGAGGTATAAGAATGAACGTATTTAAAGGAGTTTCGCATGTTGGTATTCCAACAAATGATTTTGCTAAAAGTGTCAAAGAATATAAAAAAATCGGTTTTGAATTAATTAATCAGGAAGACAATAAAGGTAGTCAAACTGGCTTTTTCCAGTTAGGCAACCTTATGCTTGAAGTTTGGGAAACAACAACTAATCCAGTAAATGGTGCAATTAATCATTACGCATTGGATACTGATGATGTTGCTGCAGCATTTAAACAAATTAAGGATGCTGGTTTCGAATTAATTGACCAACAGGTTATGCACTTGCCGTTTTGGGAACACGGAATTAGTTATTTTAACTTTTATGGACCAAATCATGAAATTATTGAAGTTTGTCAAAGAAATAAGAAGTAAGAACAATGTTATTAGGTTCAATTGAGGCTGGCGGTACTAAATTTGTTTGTGCCGTTGGCAACGAAAATTATCAAATTAAGAATTCAATTAGAATACCAACGACAACGCCGCAAGAAACATTGCATAAGGTTGCGGACTATTTTAAACAGTTTATGGTTCAAGCAATCAGTATTGCTTCATTTGGTCCGATTGAAATTCGAAAGCAGGCTGCTAATTACGGTTATATTACGGATACCCCGAAAAAGGGGTGGCAAAATACTAATTTTGTTGGCTTTTTGCAAGAACAACTTAATGTGCCAATCTTTTTTACTACTGATGTTAATGGCTCAGCTTATGGCGAGTACGTGATGTCATTATTATCAAATGAAGATATTGATTCGTTAGTTTACTACACAATCGGTACCGGAGTTGGTGGTGGTGCATTGATCAATGGTCATTTAGTGGGAAGTCAAGGGCATCCCGAAATGGGGCATGTTTTATTAAAGCGTCATCCTGACGATCTGGATTTTGCTGGTGTTTGTCCGTTTCACCATGATTGCTTAGAAGGGCTGGTTTCAGGTCCAACTTTTGAAGCACGAGTACATCAACCCGGAGCACAAGTGCCACCGGATAATCATATCTGGGATATTATGAGCTACTATGTTGCGCAAGCCGCTTTACAAGTTACTTTGATTTTACGCCCCGATAAAATTGTGTTTGGTGGTGGTGTTGTGAGTGAAAAATTTTTAAAGAAGGTTAGAAGCGATTTTAGTAAAATGCTAAATAATTATGTTACGGTTCCTGAACTTGATAAGTATATTGTGATGCCCGCAATTGCTGATAATGGTTCAGCGACAGTTGGTGACTTTGCTTTGGCGAAAAATTTATTAAAACAATAGCGTAAAAAAGGGATGTCTAATTTAGTTAATTAAACATCCATTTTAATTGGAGGGAAAAATGGTTACAGCGTATTTAGTTAATCACACTCACTGGGATCGTGAGTGGTACTTTTCTATTATGGATGAGCAAGTATTAGGAGAACAACTTTTTACAGAAGTTTTAGATGAATTAGAAAGAAATCATGAAGCTAATTTTTGTTTGGATGGACAAGTGTCAATTGTCGATGAGTATGTTGCACTTCATCCAGAAGCACGTAAGAGGATCAAAAAGTTAGTTGCTGATGGGCGTTTATTTGTCGGGCCTTGGTATACCCAAACTGATGCTTTAATGCCGCAAGCAGAATCCATTATTCGAAATTTAGTTATTGGTATTAAGGATACACAAAGAAATTATGGTCAACCAATGATGGTAGGGTATTTACCAGACTCTTTTGGGTTTAATGCGCAACTGCCAACTTTGTTACATCAAGTTGGAATAGATAACTTTATTTTTTGGCGGGGAACCAATTTTGATAAGCAAACTAATTCTGTCTATTTCCGCTGGCATGGCTTAGGTAATAAAGAGGTACTAGCCCTTAATTTTCCATTTGGTTACTTTACTGGTCAAATTACACTAGAGGCAAAGCAAAAGCTAAATGAATTTGTGACGCAAAAATATGATCCGTCGGTTAAATTTGAAGCAGAGCATGGCAATCATGAAGATGTTTTAATACCGTCAGGAATAGACCAAATGAACATTGTAAAAAATATGTCAGAGACGGTTTCAGCGCTTAATGCTAAAAGTAAGTATCGTACTGTAATTAGCTCTTATCCTGAATTTGTGGCTTTAATGAAGAAAAAGCAAGCCACTTTACCTAATTATCAAGGCGAACTAAGATTACCGACTTATTCACGAGTTCACCGTTCAATTGGTTCGGTTCGTAGTAAATTTAAGCGGGAGAACTTTAAACTTGAACAGAAGATTCTGACTCGAGTTGAACCACTATGTGTTATCGGTAAAAACGTTGACGTTAATATTGGTAATGGTTTGTTAGAAAAGTTATGGAAAAAGCTGCTAAAATGTCAGCCGCATGATTCTTTAGGTGGTAGTGTTTCTGAAAGTGCTGCAGAAGATATTTGGCATCGTTATAAAGAAGTAAATGAATTAGCTGACGGTATTGAAAACATGATTAAAAAGAAAATTGCTCAATATCTCAAGTTAACACCTAATCAAATATTGATTTTTAATACTGAACCACACCGCTTTAAGGGCTATAAGGAAATTGGAGTGGTAATGCCAACTAAAAATGTGCAACTAGAAGGCGTGACTGATGCTGAAATTATCAGTAGTAAATATATTAAGCCAAGAAAGCACATTTTAATGATGACACCGCATGGTGAAGATTATACTGATGAACCCGGATATTATGAGCTTCGGATTAAAGGACGAGTTGATTTACCTGGGCTAGGATATAAGGTAGTAACAATTCAGGAAACAAGTAAAGCACTAGCAGAGGTCAAGTCTTCATCCCCAGAGAGTAGCAATGTAATTATCTTTGGCAAACAAAAACTGCAGTTTGTTAATGGCCAAATCAACTTGATTACCCCTAACAAGAAATATCAGAATATTATTTCTCTGGTTGACCAACCAAACGATGGTGATACCTATGATTTTTCGCCTTATCGTGATTTTACCGAACAACAGTTACCATTCGAGAATGTAGTAATTAAGCATAGTTTGCACCACGATACAATGGTAGTTAAAGGAAGTGCCAGTCTGCCATTAAATTTGGCAGATTATGAAGCCGAGCAGCCTAATTATGGTCAACTTGAATATATCCTTAATTTGAGTTTTAACGATTTAGGTCAAATTTGTGCAAAATTGATTTTAAATAATCAGGTATATTCACATCGGTTAAGATTATGCTTTAGTCCGCAAATTAATACTAGTGAAGTTAAAGCTCAAGTACAAGCTGGATATGTTACAACAAAAAATCATGTAATTCCTGATGGTTGGAACAAAGAATTTGTCGAAAAGCCAGTTAATATTTATAACTTTACCAAGTCAGTTACCGTCCAAGAAAAAGGCAGACATTTTACTTTTTGGGGTACAGGTCAAAAAGAATATGAGTATCGTAATAATTGTTTATTTATTACTTTAATGGCAACTACGGGTGAATTAGGTAAACATAATTTAGCTTGGCGACCGGGGCGTGCCTCTGGTGATACTACAAGTCAAGGCCACATTATGATGCCTACTTTGTCTGCGCAAGAATTAGGAAGCAATGAGTTTACCTTTAGTTTTGGCTTGTTTAATAGCGATTTTAGTGAAAATGAAAATAACCAATTGATTGCTGCTTGGCTGTCGCCAAATATTTCTTATCAATTGCAAACTTTGAATATGTTTATTAATCGCCTTGACAATAAAATTTGGGCAACGGAAAATAATCCGAAAATTGATAATGACGTAGAATTAATAAACTTGCCTAAAGATGTTAGAGTTGCAGCGATTTATCCGGCTTATTCTCACGAAAACCGGTACGTAATTAGGTTGGAAAATCTGACTCAAGAAACTGTTGCCATTCCGGAAATGTTGCTTAAAAAGGGTCAAGTTGTTAATGCACTTGAAGAAGTCGTTAATGAGCAAGAAATTGCACCTTATGATTTAACTTCGGTACTTTTGCCAATAGATGAATAGATTAATGAAATATTTTCTTTTACTAATCCCAGTATTTGGCTGGGGTGCAATTCCACTGCTAACTTTAGGTGTAAAAAATAGTAGCGTGTGTAATCCAATCATTGGTACAGGATTAGGTTCATTAATACCAGCGCTAATTGCATTGGTAATTATCAGGCTTACATTTGATACTGGAACTTTTTGTCTGGCTGTTGTGGCCGGCATTTTGTGGTCAATTGGTCAATTAGGACAATATCTTAGCTTTAAACAGGTTGGAGTTTCAATAGGGCTGCCGATTTCAACTTCTTTTCAGTTGCTCGGAGTGCCACTAGTAGGGAAAGCTGTCTTTGGTGAATGGCCGAGTTTAATCAGTAAAGTATTTGGCATTTTCGGAATTGCGTTATTAATTTTGGGTGAGATGTTTTACTTCGACGACGTCTTATTCAACTTGTCAGAATGACCAGCAAAAAGGGTTAACTAAAGCTATTATTATCTTGGCAATTACAACTTGGGACTATGTGATTTCAGATTCAATTCCTAAAGCGATGACGGGATCGGTTTTTTTTATTTTCGTTGGACAAGCAATTGGTATTTTGACAGGAGCGATTATTTATACAATTGTTGTGGTCAATTTGACGCTTTTAAGCAGAAACAGAGTTACCAAACAATTCCTGGCGTATTTCTTATGGAATTGCAGAATTAAGTTACATTATTTCTGTCCAGCAGAATGATAATAATCTCTCGTTTATTATTTCTCAACTGTGCGTTGTTGTGGCCACAGTTGGTGGGATCATCTTATTGCATGAACGAAAGACACTAAAACAAAGAATTTACATTGCTATCGGTCTTATCTTAATTCTAGATGAGCAGCCTTAACGATTATTTAATTTGAAAAGTGCTTGGTTAATGCTGAATTTGGTGTTAACTAGATCACGAAACCATATATTCTAAAAAAGACCTGAAAGAACTGATTTCAAATTGAATATTAGTCTAGGATAAAAGATGTTATGTAAAATCTCTTTTATAAAATTATGTTGACAGCGCTTACTAATTATTATATGCTTAAAAAGACCCATGAGTCTGTTGGGATTGTAATTGCTTTGATGCAAGCATTACCCACAAAAATTGTTATTAGAACAGTGGGTGATGCCATTGAAAGTCGTAAAAAAGCTAAATAATAATGTGATCATCGCTGAAGAAGAAGGAGAAAAAGTTGTTGCCTTTGGAAAGGGAATTGGTTTTAATTTAAAAGCTAATGATACTGTTCCAAATGCAAAAGTAGATCAAATCTTTTGGAATAAAAAAACGACAAATTCAAAAGAGTTTGATAAGCTTTTGAACAATACTAGACCTGAATACTTTGAAATTTGTAATGAAATAGTTCAGATTTCGCAAAAACGACTAAAACAAAAGTTTGATGGCAGTTTCTATTTTGCTTTACTAGATCATATACAGCAGGCCGTTAAACGCTTATTGGCAGGTGTTGATTTGCCTAATTTTTTATTGGGTGATATTAGTCGGTTTTATTCTGAAGAGTATGAAATTGGGTTGGAAGCCTTAGATATTACAGCTAAATATTTAAAAGTTAGTTTACCAAAAGATGAAGCAGGCTTTATAGCTTTTCATATTGTGAACTATGAAGACGGAAGTGGGCAAGTCGGTGCGCAAAAAGCAATGACTTTGATACATGAAGTATTTAATATCGTTAAATATCAATTGCTTTTGGACATTGATGAAAAAAGTTTTGCTTATCAAAGGTTTCTAACACATCTGAAATTCTTCTCGCAGCGCTTGTTATCTACTGATACAGAAGAAAAAAGACCCGTAGATACACACATGTATGATTACATTAAAAAGGCCTATCATGAAAGTTATGAATGTGCTGAGCAGGTTGCAAAATTTATCAATAAGAAATATGACAAACAGGTTGAAAAATCTGAACTGATGTACTTAGCAATTCATATTCATGAAATTTATATAAATTCAACAGTTAAAAAATAAAATTGGATTGTAACAACAATTATTGTTGGCATTACCAAGCAATATCTCTAGTTATAGAGCATTTGCTTGGTATTTTTTTGAAAGGAAAGCACATGGCAAAACGAAATATTCCCGAACTAGCTAAAAAGATTATTGCAGCTGTGGGAGGAAAAAAGAATATCGAATCGGCGGATCATTGCTCAACAAGAGTCAGAATGTATCTAACCGATCGTTCTAAAGTTGATGAGAAAGCCTTAAACAAGATTAATGAAGTAGTAGGTATTGATAAGAGTACTGAACAATATCAAGTTGTAATTGGTACTTATGTTGAAGAGGTTGTAAATGAAATTAATCGCCAAATAGGTGGTGGCGCAAGAAAAACCAAGCATAAAGAAAAGACTAGCTTGAACCCAATTAAATTAATTGAAAAATTCATGCAGCTGTTGGCAAGAATTTTTGCCCCAATTGTTCCTGCTTTGTCAGTAGCTGGGTTTGTTAAAGTTATTCAGATTTTATTACAAATGACAGGCGTAATTTCGACAACAAGTTCTACGTACATAATTCTTAACACTCTAACTGATGCAGTCTTTTATTTCCTACCAGTTTATTTAGCAGTTACGTCAGCTAAGTTGTTTGATACTAATGTGATTCTAGCTGTTGTCCTAGCTTGCTTTATCCTGCATCCCGATATGACAACCTTACTGGCATCTAAAAAGGCATTAACTTTCTTTGGTATTCCAGTAATTAAAACGGCGTACAGTAGTTCAGTCGTGCCAATTATTTTGTCGGTTTGGATTATGAGCAAACTTGACAAATGGCTTAATAAAATTATTCCAGATGCCCTAAAGAACTTCTTAAAACCATTAAGCTTAGTGCTAATTATGGCAATCATTCTGTTAACTGTAACAGGGCCGTTAGGACAAGTTTTGAGTAACTATATCTCGGTTGGTGTGCAGTGGATGTCTAATAATATGGGTGCTATTGCTGTTCCAATTATTACTGCAGTTGGGCCAATTATCTCGATGGGTGGTATGCACTTGGCCTTAGTGCCACTTGCAGTACAATCGATTGCTAAAGTTGGTTTCGATAAGATTATTAATGTTTGGTTCCTGTGCAACACGGTTGCTTCTGGCGGTGTTGCTTTAGCAGCATTTTTGAAAACAAAGCAAAATAAATTAAAGAGTATTGCTGGCCCAGCTGCATTGGCTGGCCTGTTTGGCGGAATAAGTGAACCATCGCTTTACGGTATTGAATATAAAATGAAGCGGCCATTTGTTGCTAAAGTAATCGGTGCTACAGTTGCTGGTGTTTATGCCGGATTTACTGGATTAAAAGCTTACGCTTTTGGTGGCTACTCTCTTACTGCACTGGCAGCTTACTTAGGCAATAACCATGATATGCCTAACTTTATTAATGCTTGTATCACTGCAGCGATTTCAATTGGTGTATCTTTTGTCTTAACTTGGGTCTTAGGATTTGATGATTCAAGCTTTGCGGAAGATAGTAGTGATAGTACCGAAGAAGAAACAACGGAACGTACTGCAACAAGTGCTGAGAGTTTTACAGCGGTTGCCCAAGGTGAATATGTACCAATGGCAGAAATAAAAGATAATGTCTTCGCTGAAGGCACTTTAGGGCAAGCCTACGGTGTTATTTCAGAAGATGGTAAGATTTATGCTCCTTGTACTGGTAAAGTAACGATGGTCTTTAAGACTAAACATGCAATTGGCATTACTAGCGGACATGGTGCCGAAGTTTTAATTCATATTGGGATTGACTCAGTTAACCTTAATGGTAAAGGAATTACTAATTTAGTTGAGCAGGGACAAACGGTTAAGGCAGGTCAGTTAATCGCTGAATATGATAAGCAAGTATTTGCGAATAATAATATCAACGATACCACGATTGTGGCGATTACCAATTCTGCTAATTATAAGAAAATCAGTTTTCCAAAAGTTACTAAGCCATTGAGCATTAATACCCAGATAATGGCTACAGAAGTTTAAAGACTAAGGAGTTTATTTTGAAAGCATATAGTGATGAACTAGTTACCAAGCTGCATACGGACGTTGAACAAATTAAACAGGATGATATATCTCATATCTGTAAACCGGTGCCGGATAGTGAAGCTAGAAATATATTAGATCCAAGAATTAAGGAAGTCATTAAACGAAAAGCGGCAACAAAGCCTAAGACAAAAGGGTATTCGCTATATCATACCCGGAATCGTCCTGATAAAGTGAATTATGATATTGCCCATGAAGAAGTAGTGCAAGAAGAAAAGTTAATCAAAATTGTAGATGAACGCTATATTGATACTTTTATATTTAAGTCAGCAAATTTTGACAATACGATGCCTATTTTAATTTATCTACATGGTGGTGGCTTCACCGCAGGAAATATTGACTTGTATCGCAATGAGATGCGTTATTTAGCAGAAACCACACAATGCTTAGTGGTCTTTCCAGAGTATCGTTTGGCACCGGAAAATCCATATCCTGCTGCAATTGATGACTGCTTGGGAACTTTGCAGTGGGTTAAGGAAAATCATGTCCAGTTAGGTGTAGAAGCTGATGAAGTGGTTATGGTGGGCGATAGTGCTGGTGGCAACTTAATCAATTCCGTTTTGGTAAAAAATGACTTTAAAGATATTAAGTTAATAATCGAATTATATCCGGTAATTGACAACAATATTAGTAAATTAGAGATTGCCGACCAGTTTCCAATTGTTCAGGAAGAACGGGACATGATTCATTCACGTTTAAATAAGATGAAAAACTCGCAAGATGAGTCGCTTTACTTAATGGATAAAGTAAAAACCGATAATCCATTAATCAATTTGGGCGAAATTGCTGATTTTAAGCAGCTGCCACCTATGACGATTATTTCTAGTCAATATGACCTGCTTAAATTAGGGAGTGATGCTTTTATTAATAAGGCAGCTACTCAAGGTAAAAAGATAAAATCTATTCGCTATTTAGGCTGCGATCACGGCTTTTTCGATTTGATTGGTATTGCGCCCCAAGCAGAAGAAGTTTGCTTAGAAATCGCTGATGAGATTCATCAATCAATGGAATAAGTTTTTAAAGTAAAAAAACTAGTAAGTAAAAGAAAGCTAGTGGCAGCGGTCATATAAAGCTAAGGATTGTGGACAAAATAATCTTTGCCAGTAAAACAAGTAACATCTTAGCTGTAGTTTTGCAAAACAATTTATAATTAGCAGTTATTAATCTAATTACTTTAAAGTTTCTATCAGCATAATAAATTGCATAAGCGAACGAATATAATTAAGCAGTAGCTAAATGTTAAGATACTGCTTATATTTTTGCCGAAATTTAATATTAATTTGCAATATTTGGGTGCAAATTAATATTTTATGAAAGTAATATCTTTGAGATTATTATATTGACAAAAAATAATAGATTTGTAAAGGAGAAAAAATGTCAAAAAACATCTTATTGGTTTGTGGTTCGGGAGCTTCATCTGGATTTATGGCTGCTAGTATGCGAAAAGCTGCCAAAAAATTAGGCTTAGATTACAAAATAAAAGCTAAAAGTGAAGCAGAACTTTCAGACTATGCTAACGATATTGATGCGTTAATAGTCGGACCACATCTTAAAGTAGAATTTGATGCAATTAAAGATAGAATTCCAGACAATGTGAAAGTTATCTTGATGAAACCCGATTATTATTCGATATTGGATGGTCAAGGGGCAATTGACCATCTTAAGTCAGAATTAGACTAATTTTTACTTAGGAGGTTGGAAATGAGTGGCTTTGTTAAATTTTTGAACACAAGTTTTGCGGCCTAAAGCACAAAAAATTGCAAATAATCAATGGATAGTGACAATCAAGAATTCAATCTTGGAAGTTTTACCGTTTATTTTTGTTGGCTCATTATTTACGTTACTTGAAATTCCGAATAACTTTTGGAAATGGTGGCCTAATCTTGCCCCAATAAGTAGTTTTACATTTGGCCTCGTATCAATTTTTGTCGCGGTTTAACAACTGTTGCACTTAGATTGTAAACTGGGCAAATAATTTTTAAAGCAGTTTTGATAATCTGAAACTTGACATTTTCTTTTTTATATTTTAGATTAAAGTCAAATATAACGATATACTTCAAAAGTTCAGTTTCCGTTTTGGTGGTAATTACATGTATATTCCCTACGTAAGTAAGGGTGATCCACAGGAACATGATTGCTAAACGGAGTTTATGCTGTATTTGCCACATACGTGGTCTAATCACTCTAGTTTTAGAGTGATTTTTCATATACATTTTTACCTTGATATTATTAATTCAGTACCAAAAATAAAAAGGTGGGCTTTTCATGTATCAAAATTATATCGCAGGTCAAACTGCTTTAACACTCAATTTAGATTTTTCTATTCCTAAAAATTATCTTGCTCAGGTTATTAGCACTTTTGTTGATTCTATTCCTGACAAAGTACTATTAGAAGACAAGTTAGTTACTGGTCGGCCAGCATATTATCCAGCTATGATGTTTAAAATTTTGCTTTTTGCTTATTCTAGACGAGAGTTTTCTCTGGCAGAAAGATTGAACGGATGCTAGAGGGAAATTTGCCAATGATGATTAATTGCTGGCGGCAAGCATATTTCATACCACACAATCAATAACTTTAGGTCTAGTAAACATGCCAATCAGTTAATTAAACAGTCTTTTGTCTATTTTACTAACCTCCTGCAGGCAGAAGGCTTAATTAAAAAAGATGC
>NZ_JBXSQM010000018.1:0-31358 GCF_057063645.1 Lactobacillus sp. X-49 | reverse complement strand
TAGTTGGTGGGAGACTGCCTGCGAGGGTAGGAAGCTGCCGTGCTTTTTTAATATTCCGGCTTAGCTCAGTTGGTAGAGCGCTTGACTGTTAATCAAGATGTCGTCAGTTCGAGTCTGACAGCCGGAGTTTTTCTTGGAGTGTTGTCCGAGTGGCTTAAGGAGCATGATTGGAAATCATGTATATGGGCTTTACCTGTATCGAGAGTTCAAATCTCTCACACTCCGCTGTATAATGATAAAAGGCTGATACAGCAATGTGTCTAGCTTTTTTATTTGCTTTGGTTTCTGATAACCAGTTGTACCATTGGCGCGTAATTGGTCATAAGTGAGTTTGGAATCGTTATATATTTTAAATCCTTGCCTCGTGATATTAACGCGTTTGCCATTTTCATCCATACCGAGATAGAGGTGGAACTTAAAAGTACGTTCGCGTTTTTTGCTTTTGTATTCTTTTATATGTACGTCTCGCTTTGGCATAATTTTCATTACTTCTTCCTGAAATTTAAGATAGATATTGTATTTTAAATTAGTTTGAGTTTTAGATACTAATTTGTTATCAGCGTATGTGAAGCTTGCGTTTGCTCCAGCGCTCTTAGCTTTGATACCAGTGTCATAAACTACAGTAATGTTTCTCTTACCAAGAACAACATTCTCATGTAGTCCATTAGGCTCGCCGTAAGCATTAACCAGATTATTATATGAGCTGCCATTCTTTACAGCATTGAAGAGCTATTATCAAGTTCCTGAGGCACGTAGGTGCTGACTCCATTGACAATAACTTTTTTTGATAATCCTTGTGATATAAATATATGGTAGCCCAGACAGCAGCAATAGTTAAAAGATTAATAAGAAGTGTTGCTATTATTGTTATATCGTTATGGTACCAATTCAAGCAAATAGCCAAAAACAAAACGGTAAAATTAAAACCACTGATAAACCAAAACCAAGAACTTTGTAAAAGTAATATTTATATTTGAGTTTTGCCCAAAAGCTAAGCCTCATTTAATCAAACGCAGTTCTTGTCTTTGAAAGTAAAAAATGGTGATTGCTAACAAAAAATTGATAAAAAGTAGTACTAAAAAATATTTGGTGTAAAAAATTCATGTTTCATCCTTATTAATTTCAAACTTAAGTAATTATAATTTTGTAACATTATGAACAAAAAAAGAACTAATCTGATAGTTACTATGAAAATTTCGAAAAAAGCACAAAAATTTCTGGACAAGTCCAAAATGTTATGCTAAATTATTAAGAGTGGTCAGGAGATGACGACAATTTGGAGGATTAGCTCAGCTGGGAGAGCATCTGCCTTACAAGCAGGAGGTCACAGGTTCGAGCCCTGTATCCTCCATAAATAGTGGTGGTGTGAAATAAGTTTGCACCGCCATTATTTATGGAATGATAATATTGAATCAAATTATTTAATTTATCTTTTGATAGGTATATTATTAAATTGCCTTGATTCAGAAATATTGACCCGTTGGTCAAGTGGTTAAGACATCGCCCTTTCACGGCGGTAACATGGGTTCAAATCCCGTACGGGTCACTTTGGAGGATTAGCTCAGCTGGGAGAGCATCTGCCTTACAAGCAGGAGGTCACAGGTTCGAGCCCTGTATCCTCCATCGTTCTAGGATTACCGGATCTGCGGTGATCCTATTTTTTTACAAGAAGAACGAATTAGTTATCGGTTCAAGTCCTGAAAGGATCCATTAGTGGAGCTGCCTTGTAACCGAATAGTATTGTATATCTATAGGGGGACTACTATTATGGAAAAACGTTTATTTACCTCGGAATCAGTTTCTGAAGGACATCCTGATAAGATTGCGGATCAAATTTCGGATGCAATTTTAGATGCAATTATGGCTAAAGACCCTGAAGCTCATGTAGCATGTGAAACCATCGTTAATACTGGGATTGTTTATGTTTTTGGTGAAATATCAACAAGTGCATACGTTGATATCCAAGCAATTGTTCGTAAAACAGTTTTACGAATTGGCTACGATAAGCCTGAACTTGGTTTTGATGGTAATAACTGTGCTGTTTTGCTTGATATTGATGAACAGTCACCTGATATTGCACAGGGAGTAGATCATTCGCTTGAAACAAGGGAAAATAAGGATGACCAAGATCAACTTGACCAAATTGGCGCAGGTGACCAAGGATTAATGTTTGGTTTTGCAATTAAAGAAACACCAGAACTGATGCCACTGCCAATTTCATTGGCTCATGCATTAATGCGACAAGTGTCTAAACTACGTAAAGATGGTACGTTGACTTGGTTGGAACCGGATGCGAAAGCCCAAGTTACTGTAGAGTATGATGAAAATAATAAACCGAAGCGCGTTGATACCGTCGTTATTTCAACGCAAACAAATGCTGAGGTAACCAATGAAGAAATCCGTCAGGCTATGATTGATTTAGTAATCAAAAAAGTCATTCCAGCAAAATATCTTGACGAAGAAACCAAATACTTAATTAATCCTTCTGGCCGGTTCGTTATTGGTGGACCTAAAGGTGATTCAGGATTAACTGGTCGAAAAATTATCGTGGATACATACGGCGGATATGCTCGTCATGGTGGAGGGGCATTCTCAGGCAAGGATGCAACCAAAGTTGACCGTAGTGCTAGTTATGCTGCGCGCTACGTAGCAAAGAACATCGTTGCAGCTGGATTAGCATATCGCTGCGAGGTACAACTTGCCTACGCTATTGGTGTTGCAAATCCTGTATCAGTCATGATTGATACCTCAGGTACTGGTAAGGTAAGTGATGAATTGTTAACTAAAGCTGTTCGTCATATTTTTGATTTGCGTCCCGCAGGAATTATTAAAATGCTAGACTTGCGCCGACCTATTTATGAACAAACTGCTGCCTATGGTCATTTTGGACGTATTGACATTGATTTGCCATGGGAACATACCGATAAAGTTCAGGAACTACTAGATTTTGTTCAAGAGAATAATTAGTTAGGATATGTAATTTTGAAAAAAACAAATGTATTAATAATTACACTTGCAATTTTTATGACAACCTTTATGTCTGCTATTGAAGGCACGATTGTCTCAACCGCTATGCCAACGATTGTTTCAGATCTTAATGGTCTAGAAATTATGAACTGGGTTGTTTCAATCTTCTTATTTATGACCGCTGTATCGACCCCGCTATATGGAAAATTATCAGATAGCATTGGTCGTAAACCAGTCTTTTTATTTGGGATAGCCTTATTTGTTGTTGGTTCTGCGCTTTGTGGTCAAGCACATAACATGATCGAACTGATTTTATTTCGCGTTATTCAAGGCTTAGGTTCTGGTGCTGTTCAACCGGTGGCAATGACGATTATTGCGGATTTATATAGTTTGGATAAACGTGCAAAAATGCTTGGCCTTAATTCTGGCTTTTGGGGAGTAGCCTCTGTTATTGCCCCACTTCTTGGTGGTTTTATTGTTCAAAAATTATCTTGGCATTGGGTTTTTTATATTAATGTTCCAATTGGACTGATTGCTTTCTTGTTAGTTGTAATATTCTTACATGAAAGTAAAGAAACTAAAAAGACCAGATTAGATATTCAAGGTACATTCTGGTTAGTCGCTTTATTGTTGGCTTTAATGTTTACACTTCAAGAGCTAAGTTCTCTGAGCCCAATATTTATCACTTTATTAGCAGCTTTAATTATTGTAAGTGCGATTGCCTTCTTCAAGGCAGAAAAACGAGCTACTGATCCAATTATGCCATTATCAATTTTAAAAGATCGAGAATTTCAAGCTGTAAATATGATTACGCTCTTAATTTCAGGTGTAGTAATTGGATTTGAATTTTATATCCCAACATGGATGCAAGGGATTAATGGCACATCTGCAACTATTGCCGGATTTGCTGTTACACCTAGTTCTGTAATGTGGGTCGTTGGCTCATTTGTAATCGGTGGATTACTTAAACACTGGGGTGTGCGTAAATCTTTCTTTGGGATGCTGACCCTACTCTTAATTGCTGACATACTCTTATTAGTAGTTCCAATCTATACACCATTTTGGGTCTTTTGCTTTATAGCAGTTATAAATGGCTTTGCCTTTGGATCAATTATTACTGCTGCGCAGGTTCGTTCACAGGTTTTAGTTGAGCCGCAAAACGTTGGTGTAGCAACCTCTTTCAATACTTTAATGCGCTATCTAGGACAAACCATGTTGGTGTCTATTTATGGTATTACTTTCAATACGGTTGTCGCAAACCAGATAGCTAAAAGACCGGAACTCACCCAAAACATGATGAACAAAATAGTGTCTGCAGCTAAGGCAAAAGAGTTGGCTTCTAACTTGGTGCCGCAATTACGTCAGGTTCTATTCAGTGGTTTAAAGGGCGTTTATATCGTTTCATTAATTGCAATTATTTTGTCATTTATTTTCAATTGTATTTATAAAAAAAAATAATAAAATTTGAATGAAACAGTTTAGGATTTCTTTAAGCACTAAGCTATTAATTAGCTAGGTGCTTTTGGATTAATTCACTTTTAATTGTTTTAATTATAAAAGTAAAAAAACAGGCAAACTTTGCCTGTTTTTCTTTGACTACATATTTTATCATCATATTGATAACTTCTTAATTCTCTAAATAATAATGATATAAGAAAGAATAACCAATTAATAGAAAAGTAATTCCTTCTAAAAACCCACCCAATACGTCTGAAGGGTAATGGACGTGATCAAATATTCTGGTATAACCAATTAATAATGGAAAACATACCCAAACAATACACAAAACTACTTTTAACGGTTTGTTTTTAATTAATAAAATTGTTAAGACAATTAGAATTCCAAACAAGGTTGCACTGCCAACCGAATGTCCGGAAGGAAAGCTATACCCGTGAGCTTCAACTAAGTGGTGTACGAATGGTCGATGACGGGCAATTGCATGTTTACTAATCCAGTTATAACCGTTAGCAGCTATCATGGTTCCAGCGGTAAAAAACATGTAAGCATATTTTTTAAAGATTACCAGAACTATACAGAGAATAATTGTTTCAATTGTAATAACACTAGTATTTCCCAAAACGGTAAATGTAGTTGCAAACTTGATATTAACCGGATTATTATTGCAGATTAGTTCAATTATATTTTGATCAAATTGATAAATAAATTGGTTTCCTGATGCAACAAGCATTGCCCAAATAGCATATAAAACCAAAAAAATTGTTGCGGGAATAATTGTGTCTTTTCTTGAACGGTTGTCGGTAATCAATAACTTTCTCCTCTTATTTTTATACTTCGGTTAAATTATAATCATTATTGCTAAAAAAATAAAGCGATGTCGTGGCTTTCTCTATTTAATATACTCCTAAGACTGTCTTAGCCTCTTGCTTTTTCCCACATTTGTGGTAAATTATAATCATTAATTAAGTAAAGGATTAGGAACTAGTAACTATTATGCCTTGGAATAGAGAAGAGCCGGGTGGTGCAAGGCTTGCAAGACATGTAGCGAACTGAGCCTGAGTGATGCCTATCGTTTGCTATCCGCGTTAAGGAGCAACGAGGGTCACGCCATAGGGTGCGTGAAACTTAGGTGGTACCGCGATTATTCGTCCTATGAAATTTCATAGGACTTTTTTTATGAGGTAAAGTATGTACAATCACAAAGTTGTTGAGAAAAAATGGCAGGATTATTGGGCTAAAAATCAAACATTTAAAACAAGTAACGATCCTCAACGGAAAAATTATTATGCTTTAGATATGTTCCCTTTCCCATCAGGTAAGGGATTACACGTTGGTCATCCAGAAGGTTACACCGCAACGGATATTGTTTCGCGAATGAAACGCAGTCAAGGATATAATGTTCTTCACCCAATGGGATGGGATGCTTTTGGATTGCCAACTGAACAGTATGCATTACAAACTGGTCAGGATCCAGCAGTTGTAACAAAGGAAAATATTGCTAATTTTAAGCGCCAACTTAACAAACTTGGCTTTTCTTATGATTGGAACCGAGAAATTGCAACGAGTGATCCTAAATATTATAAGTGGACACAATGGACATTCGAGCAAATGTATAAAAATGGCTTAGCCTATGAAGCAGAGGTTCCAGTTAATTGGTCACCGGATTTGGGTACAGTTGTTGCTAATGAAGATATTGTTGATGGTAAAACTGAACGTGGTGGGTACCCAATTTATCGCCGTAATATGAAACAGTGGATGTTGCGGATTACTAAGTATGCAGATCGATTATTAGCTGGACTAGATAACCTTGATTGGCCAGAAAATATTAAAGAAATGCAGCGTAATTGGATTGGACGTTCAGTTGGAGCACAAGTTACCTTTAGAGTAGAAAATTCATCCGAAACATTTGATGTTTTCACTACTCGTCCAGATACCTTATTTGGTGCTTCTTACGCTGTATTAGCTCCAGAAAATAAATTAGTCCAAAAAATCATGACGGCTGATCATCAAGCTGAAGTTGCAGCATATCTTAAACAAATTGAATCTAAGTCTGATCTCGAAAGAACTGATTTAAATAAAAGTAAGACTGGGGTCTTTACAGGAGCTTATGCAATTAATCCGGTAAATAATGAAAAAATTCCAATTTGGATTGCCGACTATGTTTTAGCAAGTTATGGTACCGGTGCGGTAATGGCTGTGCCAGCGCATGATACAAGAGACTATGAGTTTGCCCAAAAGTATAATTTGCCAATTAAAGCCGTAATTAAGGGCGGAAATATTTCTAAAGAAGCATATACTGGGGATGGCCCGCACTTTGACTCTGATTTTTTAAATGGGCTAACCATTGACGATGCAAAGAAGAAAATGGTGGCTTGGCTGCAAGAGCATAATGTTGGTCAAGAAAAAGTTAATTACAAGTTGCGTGACTGGGAATTTAGTCGTCAGCGTTACTGGGGTGAACCAATTCCGGTTATCCATTGGGAAGATGGTGAAACAACACTTGTCCCTGAAGATGAGCTGCCACTTGTATTACCACATGCAACTGATATTAAACCATCAGGCACTCCAGAAAGCCCGTTAGTAAACTTAAAAGACTGGGTTAATGTGGTAGATAAAAATGGCCGTAAGGGTAAGCGTGAAACCAATACAATGCCTAACTGGGCTGGTTCGTCGTGGTATTTCTTGCGTTACGTTGATCCGCATAATGATCAAAAATTAGCAGATTATGATTTGCTTAAACAGTGGTTACCAGTTGATTTGTACATTGGTGGCGCTGAGCATGCTGTTCGGCACTTGCTTTATGCTAGGTTTTGGAATATGGTTCTTTATGATCTTGGCGTTGTACCTAATAAAGAGCCATTCCAGCGCCTATACAACCAGGGGCTTATTTTGAAAGATCATGAAAAGATGTCTAAGTCCAAGGGCAACGTTGTTAATCCAGATGAAGTAATCGACGAATATGGTGCTGACAGTTTGCGTATGTATGAAATGTTTATGGGACCATTAGATGCTTCTATTGATTGGGACGATAATGGTCCAGCATCTACAAAGAAATTCTTGGATCGAATTTGGCGTCTTTTTGTAAATGACCTTGATCTTGAAGCAATTCCACAAGCCAATATTGTTAATGACAATGATGGTACTCTTGATAAAGTTTATAATGAAACTGTTAAAAAGGTAACTGAAGACTTTGAGGCTTTACACTTCAATACAGCAATTTCTCAACTAATGGTCTTTATCAACGAAGCCCAAAAAGCAAAACAAATTCCGCGAGAATATGCCGAAGGATTTATTACTTTAATTGCTCCAATAGCACCGCATATGATGGAAGAAATATGGCAAATCTTTGGTCATGAAGAATCGGTAACATTCGCGAAGTGGCCAACTTATGATCCAGCTAAATTAGTTGAGTCAGTTGCTGAAATTATGGTTCAAGTTAATGGTAAGCTACGTGGAAACTTTAATGCCCCAGTGAATACAGCAAAAGATGAAGTAGAAAAACAGGCTTTAGCTTTGCCACATGTACAAAAGTTTTTAACTGGTAAAGAAGTCAAAAAAGTTATTGTTGTTCCAAATAAGATTGTCAATATCGTTGCTAAATAAAGTTAATTTTTCCTAAAATGGTTAGTATATTTGTTGTTAAGTAACGCTTTTGTTGCAAAATAGATTAGTTAGTAAACTAGATTTAGGGAATATTAATGAAAGAAAATAATTCAACAAAACAAAGCACGCAAGATGTCTTTATCAAGGGTAGTGCGTGGATGACTTTTGGTTCTATTACTTCGCGCATATTAGGAGCATTGTACATCATTCCATGGTTCCAATGGATGTCGCCTTATGGCAACATTGCCAATGCACTGACTGCACGAAGTTATAATATTTATAGTATTTTTATTCTAATTTCAACTGCAGGAATTCCGGGAGCAGTTGCAAAACAAGTTGCAAAATATAATGCAATGAATGAGTATGGAGTCGGCCGTAAGCTGTTTCGCCGAGGACTAGTTTTGATGGTCATCCTGGGAGTCATATCAGCTGCAGTGATGTATTTTGCCTCACCTCTTTTGGCTTCAAATGGATCAAGAAGTGATCCAAGGCAAGTTGCCGTGATGCGGAGTTTGTCTTATGCCATTTTGATAATTCCAATTTTGAGTATCATGCGAGGTTATTTTCAAGGGTATGCAGATATGATGCCGTCGGCTTTATCACAATTTATTGAGCAATTGGCACGAGTAGTTTGGATGTTGTTGACAGCTTATGTGATTATGCAAGTACAACACGGTAACTTTGTTGATGCTGTGGTGCAATCAAACCTAGCAGCAGCTATAGGTGCATTTTTTGGAATTGTTATTTTAGCTTGGTTTTTACTTTCTCGACGGAAAAATTTAAATTATTTGGTTGAAAATTCAGAAAACAAAATACAGGTTTCAACCTTTGCATTGTTTTCTGAAATAATTGAGCAAGCCATTCCGTTTATTATTATTGATGCTGGAATCCAACTTTTTTATTTGGTGGATCAATACACTTTTCACCCAATGATTGCTAGTTTGACTCATGCTAGCTACAATACGATTGAAATATGGTATGCACTGTTTGCACTTAATGCTAACAAATTAATTATGATTATTGTTTCACTTGCCAGTGCAATGGCTGTCACTGCTATACCATTGCTTTCGGCTGCAAGAGCAAAACACGATTATCATAGCATTTCCGATCAGGTTGGTAATACGCTCGATTTGTTCTTGTTTGTAATGATTCCAGCTGCATTTGGAATGGCCAGTATTGCTACACCAGTTTATACTATTTTCTACGGTTATGATCAATTAGGATCAAATGTCTTATATTTATCATCTTTTACAGCTATCACTTTGGGTTTGTTTACTGTATTAATGGCAATCCTTCAGGGATTATCAGAAAATAGTTTGGCAATCAAATATTTGATATTAGGGATTTTGGTTAAGTTAATAATCCAATATCCAATGATTTATGTTTTTAAAATTTTCGGCCCCCTAATTGCAACTAATTTAGGTATGCTGGTTATTATTTTCTTGGCTCTTAAACATCTTGAAGTGACTTTTGATTTTAACAAGGACAGAACGAGTCGACGCTTTATCGGAATTACTGTTTTCTCATTAATTATGTTTTTCGGCGTCTTATTAATGCAAAAAGGCTTAGAAATATTCTTGAAGCCAACTAGGAGTTTGCCAGCACTTGTGATTGTCGTAGCTTCAATCATTGTTGGTGGGTTAATATATGGTATTGCTGCGATAAAATCGAACTTGGCCCAAAAAATATTGGGTGACAAGGTTGTCCCTATATTACGTAAATTACATCTTAAAGCATAGAAAAACGCTATTGCCTTATTTGAGCAATAGCGTTTTTGGTTTGAATTGCAAAAAGAAAAGCTTTTTGCTGCCCCTGCCAAGGAACTTTATTTTAACAATTAAATTAGGTATGTACAACCTTAAAGTTGACGATATTCACCATCGTCATTTGGATCATGCTTGGGTTTAGAAGGCATAACAATCGCGGCAATAAGATACATTATTAAGCCAAATTGTGTGCAAAAAGCTAAAACACCGCCACCAATTCTTGTCCATGCTTTGTCCCAGCCAAAGTATTCAGCAATACCACCAAATACACCTGCAACGATTCTATCATTAGATTTAGTTAGCTGTTTGTTCATGATTTTTTAAGTACCCATAATAGTCTTATCGCGAATGGACTATTATTCATTCCTTTCTGACATTATAATAATACAATTATGTTAAAATAGCAAAGTAAAGTCTGATAATACACAAAAAGACTAATCCATATGGATTAGTCTTTATTAATTATTAAATGCCCCGAAAAAGATTCGAACTTTCACTTAGTTACCTAAACAGCGACCTGAACGCTGCGCGTCTGCCAATTCCGCCATCGGGGCTAATTATATTAAAACCAGTAATAATAATACCAAAAATTTGGTAAAATGTAAGCATAAAACGCAAATAAATTTCAAAAACATTCTGAAAGGGGTTTTATCTCATTGAAGCATAAAATCAAAAATATAACTTTGGTTCTAGTTGCGATAATTGGGCTGCTTTTACCGATAAGAACAGTTAGCGCCCAAGAAGTACCGACTAATTATCATCATGATCAATTAGACCTAAAAGCGAAATCTGCTATTGCAATCGATAGTAAAAGTGGACAAATTCTATATGGAAAAAATGTCAATCAATCATTACCAATTGCATCAATGACTAAATTAGTGACGGTTTATTTGACCCTTAAGGCTATAGATGAGGGAAAAATCAAGTGGGATACAACTTTACAGCCTACAAGGCAAATTGTTGCTGTTTCTACTAATCGTGATTTTTCCAACGTCCCACTAAGAATGGGGCATTCTTATAATATTCAGCAGCTTTATCAAGCAACTCTCATAGAATCGGCTAATGGTGCAGCAATGATGCTTGCCCAAGCTGTTAGTGGTTCACAACTAGCCTTTGTTAAGCAAATGCGTATGCAATTGCAAAAGTGGGGAATTAATGATGCCAAAATTTATACAACCTGCGGCTTGCCTAATAAGAGTGTAGGTACAGATGCTTATCCAAATGTGACTGGCAACGCTGAAAATATGATGTCAGCAAAAGATATAGCAGTTGTGGGACAACATTTAGTTAATGACTTTCCAGAAATAATTAAAACAACAAAAATTCCACGCCTCGACTTTATTGATCAGAATTTCAAAACACCGATGACTAATTTTAATTGGATGCTTAAAGGCTTGCCCCAATATCACTCACAATTAAAAATTGATGGTTTAAAAACTGGCACAACAGATGCCGCTGGTGCCTGCTTTATTGCAACAGCTAAACATGCAGGTGCACGACTAATTACGGTTGTTATGGGAGCACGTCATTTAAATGGTACTGATCCAGCACGTTTTGAACAGACTGATATACTTTTGCGTTATCTGTACCACAATTACCATCCAGTTGTATTTCATCAAAATGAAGTGATTATGGGAGAAACAACTATTAAGGTCAATGCTGGTCAAAAAAAACAAGTTGGAATCGGAATGAAACAAAATAGTGTAATTTGGGTACCAACTAATCAGCAATTAAAGGCGAGATTAACTAATGAAACAGTTGATGCTCCTGTTAAAGTTGGCCAAATTGTTAGCTCATATAATTTTACCGCGGGTGGTTCAAAATTAATTTCTCTTAATAACCCTGACGGTATAAAGTTACCGGTTAGGGCTTTACAATCAACGACAAAAGTTAACATTTTTGTTCGGTTTTGGCGCTGGCTTTTTGGTGGATAGAATGATTGAAATTTCGCAAGCTGTATTGACTAAGGTTATTAAAAAGCGACGTAGTAAGAGTCACAAGGGTGACTATGGCCGCGTAATGTTAATTGGAGGTAATGAAAATTATGGTGGTGCCATTATCATGGCAGCTGAAGGAGCGCTAAATAGTGGAGCTGGATTGGTGGTAGTGGTGACTCACTCTCTTAATTTGACTGCCTTACATGCTAGGGATCCAGAAATCATGTATCTTGATTGGCACCAACACAATATTTCCGATTTAATTAAAAAAATGGATGTTATTGTCTGTGGCCCTGGGCTAGGTCTTAAAGAGACGGCAAAAAATTTGCTGAAATTGCTTTGTCAAGAGATAACAAGTCATCAAACGCTAGTTCTAGATGCTAATGCACTAGATTTAATTGCAGCTAATCACCAGCTGTTACCAGAGAAAGCGGGTAAAATTATCCTTACTCCGCACCAAATGGAGTGGCAACGTCTTAGCCAAATTCATATTCCATTTCAAACCGATGCAGCGAATTTGGCAGCGTTAAATAATCTTTTTCCTAGAAAAAATGCTATTTTAGTGTTAAAGTCCAATCACACTAAGATTTATGATTCTAATGGTCAGATTTATCTTAATCCTTTGGGTAACCCGGGAATGGCTATTGGTGGTATGGGAGATACTTTAGCTGGAATTATTGGTGGCTTTATAGCACAGTTTGGTGCTGGAATTGATTCGATATTAGCAGCAGTATATCTTCATTCCTTAGCTGGTGATAAGATTGCTCAAACGGAATATATAGTTAAACCAACGAAGTTAAGTGCATTAATCCCACATTTGATGAAAGAATACGGTAGCTAACAATATTTTATAAATTAATTTGAGTTTGGAGAGATTAAGCCAGTATGAAAAATAATCTTTTAAAGCCAATTACATATTTTCTTATCCTGTTAATTTGTGTAATTAGTCTAGCGCGAATTTCCATGCCTAATAGTTCTAATGATGTCAGTGATTCCTCGACTAAGACAATTTCCACTTTAAAAACTCCTGCGTCATATCGACCATATCATGATCCTAAGAATTTACGAGTACCATATAATTGGCGTAGAACTAGTCAAACTGGACCATATCCACATATAAAACGTTTAGAGAATGATTTGACAATTAGGGTTTCGCTTAAAGGTAATCGAGTTTATATCCTGCGTGGTAATACAAGGGTCTATACAATGATTGCAAGTGCTGGTTTGTTTAAAAACGGTAAGTCACTAACACCGACTGGAACTTTCAAGATTAATCATAATCGGGGCTCCTCTTTTTATAATCCTCAATTGAACGAAGGTGCCAATAACTGGGTAAGCTGGAGTAATGATGATACCTATCTTTTTCATTCTGTGCCAACCAAAAGTAATGGTAAATATAATATTAAACAAGCACGCAAATTAGGAGTGCAACCTGGTTCGCATGGCTGCATAAGGCTGAGTGTACCCGATTCGCGTTGGATTGTTGAACATGTCCCAGCTGAAACCAAAGTGGTAATTAAAAATAATTAAAAGTATTGGCTTGAACGTCTTTTCCTGTTATAATCTGAAGTTGAAGAAGTTAGAAGTAGTAAGCAATTATGTTCACTCAGCGAGTTCGTGGTGGTGTGAGACGAACGAAAGAATTGTCTGAAGGCGTGTCTAACGGTAAATTTAACAAATTTAATAAGCGGATACTTTATCGTATCAAATAGAGTGGTACCGCGGGTGAAAACTCGTCTCTTCCTTCGTAATGAAGGAAGAGTTTTTTTATTTGTCTTAGGAGGTAAAGATGAATTTCAAAACTAAAGTGGTTAAGTTAATAGCAAGTCAAGTTGATTTGCCTAAAGAGAAGATTAATCAATTAATTGAACGTCCTAAAAACGAAAAGTTGGGTGATTATGCTTTTCCAGCGTTTACATTGGCAAAAGTGTTGCATCAAAATCCAGTTGAAATTGCTCAAGGTATTGCCGCAAAGTTGCAAAGTGAAGATTTTACCAGTATTCAGGCAGTTGGACCATACGTTAACTTTGCTATTAATCATGAAAAGTTGATTTCACAAACTCTACAAGAAGTATTAACTCAAAAAGAGCATTATGGTGACCAACATTTAGGCGAGGGCAATGTTCCTATCGATATGTCTAGCCCTAATATTGCTAAGCCAATGTCAATGGGGCATTTACGTTCAACTGTGATTGGTAATTCGATTGCAGAAACCCTAAAAAAGGTGGGTTATACTCCAATTAAAATAAACCATTTGGGTGATTATGGTACTCAATTTGGTAAGTTAATCTCTGCTTATAAACATTGGGGTAATGAAGAAGATGTCAAAAAAGATCCAATTATGAATCTGTTTAAGTATTACGTTAAATTTCATGAAGAGGCTGAAAAAAATCCAGAACTTGATGATGAGGGACGTTCTTGGTTTAAAAAATTAGAAAAAGGAGATCCAGAAGCCGTTAAATTATGGCAATGGTTCCGTGATGTCTCCTTAGCCGATTTCAAGCGGATTTATCAAGAGTTAGGGGTTACCTTTGATTCGTATAAAGGTGAAGCTTTCTTCAACGACAAGATGCAGCCGGTAATTGATGAACTAAAAGAAAAAGGTTTACTGCATGAATCACGAGGTGCTCAAGTTGTTGATATGGGGGAAGATGAAAATCCTGCCATGATTGTGAAATCTGATGGTAGTAGTATTTATTTAACGCGGGATTTGGCAGCCGCAATTTACCGAATGAAAACTTACAATTTTGTCAAAATGCTCTATGTTGTCGGTAATGAGCAAGCACATCACTTCGTTGAATTGAAAACTGTTTTAAAGAAAATGGGGTATAATTGGTCAGATGAAATTTATCATGTTCCGTTTGGGTTAATTACGCAAAATGGAAAAAAGTTATCTACCAGAAAAGGCAACGTTGTATTCTTAGACCAAGTGTTAAGAGATGCAGTAAATCTTGCGCGTGAGCAGATTAATGAGAAAAATCCGTCATTGGCTAATAAAGAGCAAGTTGCTCATGATGTCGGGGTTGGTGCCGTTGTTTTTCACGATTTAAAGAATGATCGAATTGAAAACTTTGACTTTGACTTAGATGAAGTAGTACGCTTTGAGGGTGATACCGGTCCTTATGTACAATACACTAATGCGCGTGCGCAAAGCGTTTTGCGTAAAGGTGAAGAATTGAGCAAAAAACCAAGTTTAGATGGTGTACAGCTTGATGATAACTGGGCTTTCGGTGTGGCAAAATCATTGGCTGATTTCCCAAGAATTATTAAACGCAGTAGTGAAAAATTTGAGCCTTCTGTGATTGCCAAATATTCATTGGATTTGGCTAAAAAGTTCAATAAATACTATGCTAACGTGAAGATATTAGTTAATGATGATCAAATCAATTCTCGCTTAGCACTTGTTCAAGCAACTTCTTTAGTCTTAACGGAAGCACTTCGGTTATTAGGTGTTAACGCACCAAAAGAAATGTAAATAAACATTTTTAAATAATAGCGTTTACACCAGATAAAACCTTGTTCAATATTTAATTAATACGGTACAATAAGGCTGTAAGTTTAATAGGAGGAATTTATCAATGGCATATTTAGATAATGGTAATCAAATTTTTAAAGATGCGCGTAAGAACCACTATGCAGTTGGTGCATACAACACTAACAACTTAGAATGGACACGTGCAATTTTGCAAGCGGCTGAAGAAACTAGAACTCCAGTTTTAATTCAAGTTTCAATGGGTGCTGCTAAATACATGGGTGGCTACAAGATAGCTAAGGATATTGTTGAAGATTCAATTGATGCAATGGACATTTCTGTTCCAGTTGTATTGAATCTTGACCACGGTGACTTTGAAGCAGCTAAGGAATGTATTGCTCTTGGCTATTCATCAGTTATGTTTGATGGTCATGCTTTACCAACTGAAGAAAATTTAGCTAAGACTAAAGAAATCGTTAAGCTGGCTCATGAACGTGGAATTTCAGTTGAAGCTGAAATTGGTAAAATTGGTGAAAACCAAGGCTCAGAAGGTGGAGAACTTGCTTCTGTTGAAGATGCGAAGACTTTCGTCGCTGCTGGTGTTGACAAGCTTGCTTGTGGTATCGGTAATATTCACGGTGTTTACCCAAGTGACTGGAAAGGCTTGAACTTTGACCGCTTGAAGGAAATTGCTGATGCAGTTCCAGTTCCACTTGTATTGCACGGTGGTTCTGGTATTCCTGAAGAACAAGTTAAGAAAGCTATCTCACTTGGTATTTCTAAGGTTAACATCAATACTGAGTTCCAATTAGCATTCCAAGCAGCTACACGGAAGTACTTCGAAGCTCACAAGGATGAAGACAAGGCTAACAAGGGTTACGATCCTCGTAAGTTGTTACTTCCAGGTACTGAAGCAATTACTGACTCAATGAAAGAAATGATTACTTGGCTTGGTACTCCATCAATTGATGATAAGATTAAGTCAGCTGCATTTGACAAGAGCTCATTAAACTTAGAATAATTGCTATTTAGTTTATAAAATATATAAAAAAGGCTAACTTGATTAAGGAGTTGGCCTTTTTGCTTACCAAAAAGTAAAAACCAAATTTTTAGTTCTTACTTTTAATATGAATCAATAATCTGGGTTAAACAAAAATTGTAGACGGAATATTCCATCCTTAAAATCATACTTTAGAACTGAACAGTTCTTTATATGCTCGGTTCGCTCAAATGTGTTGTATTTTTCCCATTGTCGATAAAAATTTGCAATTGCAGCGCCGTGAGAAACGATTAGAATATGTTTTTGGGAGCAGGTTAATTTATAAAGATGTGAGAAACTAGTATTATCGCAAGCTTTTACATACAAAATATTAAACAATATAAAAAAAGCAGGTAGCAGTTTTTATTCACTTTTACAAAGTTCTATGGTAAATGCTTATTTTAAAAACCAAATTATTGTTTTACAAAAATGCTATCTAAGTATATAGATTGAAGTTGCGTTTGAGCAAAACTTGCTAAGTCAAAGTAAACGTATCGTGTTACAAATTTTACTTTAGCAGTATAGTATTATCTGGTTTATTAAAGCAGATAATGGAAGATGTTTTATAACACAGTTGAGCTTATGGTATTACTAATAATAAATTACTTAATGAAGAAATGTGGCTGAATTTAAAGATTGGTGTACTAGCAAAAAAATGGGTGTCTGTTACATAACCATGATAATATTTTGTCACCCTTAAAAACAAAAAATGTGTTAATTTAATTTCTTGAATTATTAGTGACAAAAGAAACTGTTACAATTTTTGGTGCATGATGGATTAAAGATATTTAAAAGCAATAATCACCTCACGATAAGTATTTTGATAGTCAATTTAGTCTCTAAATTGAAAGATTTCTAAAATCAATGTAATTTTTAGAAGTTAAAGAATATAGCTATATTATATACTTATAATAGTTTATATAACTATAAAATACGCCTTATATATGCAGGTTTTATAAATGAAAAATATAATTTATGTATTGAAAACAATTACAATATGTAATAGAATTATAAGCGGTTTATATATATTTATTAGGAGATGGTTAACAACATTAAGTACATAGATGTTAATGATAAACCGACATGTTACTTTATGTAATTGTAATTAAAAAGGAGGTCCTTTTTTGGCTAATAAAAGGAATCATTGGATAGTTTGTTTAGCAACAGTTTGTGGAGGAATTGCACTAGCACTAGTTCAGAATAAAATTTCTCCAATTATAACTATATTGATGAAAAGCTTTAATATAAATGCTCAAACAGCAGGATGGTTGAGTTCGATCTTTTCATTAATTGGTGTTTTTATTGCATTACCAGCTTCGACGATTATAAAAAAAATTGGTGTAAAAAAATCCGGCTTAATGTCATTATTAATTGCTATTTTAGGCTCCTTGTTGGGAGTATTCACTAATAATATTGTTTTATTAATGTTTAGCCGATTTATTGAAGGCATGGGTGTAGGAATTATTGCTGTATTAGGTCCTATGGTTATTACTATGTGGTTTAAGCCACGGGAACGAGGATTACCAATGACTATTTGGACTAGTTGGATGACAATTTCACAAGCAATATTATTCTTTTCAGCACCAAGTTTGGTTAATTTATTCAGTTGGCGTGGGCTTTGGTGGCTAGGAATTATTACCTGTGCCATTGCTTTAATTTTATATTGGTTTTTTGTTACTGAACCTGAAAAAGACAAACAAGTTTCGGAAACTCAAATTGAATCTCATTCCGTAACAGCGGGTTTAAAGTCTTGGTCAACTTGGATTATGGCTTTGGGAGCTTTTTTATTCACATTGTGTTCTTTTACATTTGTCTCTTGGATAGGCAATAGTTGGTCACATAATGCTAATTTACCTATGAGTCAGGTTACTCCTTTAATTGGATATGTATATTTATTTGAAATAGTTTATATGGTGATTATTGGCTTTCTGTTGAATAAAATTTCTAATAAAAAAAGTTTTGGTGCATTTTTGGCTGTGGTTTATGGGATTATTGGTCTAATTTCTTTTAATTTTACTAAATCTTATGTTGGTATTTGGATTATGATTATTCTTTTTCCGTTTTTTGATGGTGGAATACCGAGTGTAATTTATACTTTAGCTCCACAAACAGAAAAAAATAGTAATTACTCACCACAAGCTATTAGTATTATGAATATTGGTTTAAATGCAGGTACATTTTTGGCTGCGCCATTATCTGGTATGTTAGTAGATATTAATGAAAAGTTAATAGGTTATTGTTTTTTAATAGTAGCAATTGCAGTGGGAATATGCATTTTTAGTTTCAAAATTTATAATTCAGAAAATTAGGAGGTCAGATTATAATGAATTATGGATCATGTTTTCCAATTCCAGGAGAAATAAAAACACAATGTTTAAGTGTGGCTCTTTTTCAGATGCCTGTAAAAAAATCTGTTACAAAAAGTGAGGACATACCTACAAATGTTAATGAAATATGTTCTTGGATGAGACGTACGGTTATTGGATTGCCGGGTGTGGATTTAATGGTAACACCTGAAACTGCTTTACACGGATTTAGTCCGACAGCCCATAATTATCCGATTACTTTAGAAGACAATAATATTAAAACTTTAAAGAAAATCTGTAATGAATTAGGTGTTTGGCTTGTTTTTGGCGCATATTTGGACAAAAAAAATGGTGAACCAGTTCAAAATGCCGCTATTACAATTAATAATTTAGGTGAAATAGTAAATGTATATACCAAAACTAATCCATGGAATCCTATTGAACCTACATATCCAGGTAATGAAATAAAAGTTTTTGATGGTCCAAAGGGAGCAAGAATTGCAACAATTATTTGTTCAGATGGTGATTATATAGATACATGGAAAGAAGCAGCTTACAAAAAAGCTAATGTAATAATTCGTATTTCTGCGTACATGACACCATATGAAAGGGTATATGAAACCACAAATAAAGCAGGAGCATACTTTAATAAATGTTATGTTTTAGCTACTAATGAGTGTGGATTAGACGAAGCTTATTGCTGGTTTGGAAATAGTATGGCTGTTAATCCAGATGGTGATATTTTTGCACAAGCACCTTTACAAACACCATATACATTAAAGTTTGATGTATATCCTGGCTTAGCTGATGCTATTCAAAGCCAGGCGCTTATGGGTAATTTGAATTATCTAGGAAATCATCGCGGTGGTGCTAATCCAAATACACAGCAAGATAAAGAAATAGGATTTAATAAATCAATGTACCAATTTAAAAAGGAGGAATCTTTAAAATGAAATTAGGACCTAATGATATGCACTATTTTGTGCAAGCTATAGAAAAAACTAGTATTGATTACCCTATTTCTAAAAATGATTTACTTAAGCGAGTAAAGGGTATTATTTTACAATTTCAATATTGTGACAATAAAAATTTGTCTGATGTATTACAAGAATTTGAATCTGAAAAGTTCTTATGTGGAACTCAAGTGATGCAAGAATACGTTCGTTGGACAGGCAAACAATAATAATATTTTTAAAAAAACGCTATAATGCTTAAAAAATGAAGTTGATCCTCTAAATTGGACTAAATCCGATTTAGAGTTTTTTTATGGTCAAATTTATAGTTAAACAGAAGTTATGGGAAATATGCGTAACTAAAATTTGCAATGGAATAAAAATAACAAGTAATTTGTTTTGATATATCTTTTTAAATTATTTATTAAAAAGTCTTTTAAAGACATAATGATCTGAACCTCATAATTAGGAAAAGTTATAAATAACTTTTTTAATAGGTTTAAAAATTCAAATTATCCTAATTTTTAGTAGTCAAATTTAAATAAATGTCTATTGAAATAAATATCTACGGACACTTTTTAATTAATTAAGCGTTTACATAAAAGGCAAAATATAAGTATCAGGAGGGACGAAAAGTGCAAAAAGAAATTAGTCAACAAATTATTGATTATCTTAAAGTTCACAATCAGTTCATAACTTCTGATGAACTATCAAGCAAGCTAAATGTTTCTAAGAAAACAATTGCACGTCATATCAATAGTTTAAATAAAAAGTTTCCAGAACCAATCATTATTTCCCAGAGGGGGCGAGGCTATGAGCTAAATTATTCCAATTACCTAGATTATGCGAACCAAAATGTTCATCACGATTCATCAACACATTTAAGACAAGAAAATATGTTAACCAAGTTGCTATTTGCATCACCAAATGAAGTGAAAATTTATGACTTGGTAAATAGTTTATATATAAGTGAATCCGTTTTATGGAATGATGAAAAGCAGATAAGCCAAAAGATTCAAAAATGGAATTTAAAACTTAAACGTAAACAACGGTCAATTCAAATAGTTGGAAATGAAAAAGATATCAGAAATGCTCTAATTGAGTTAGTTTTGCATATTAATAATTTAACTGATCTTGAAACTTTACGTAAAAATACATCTCGATCTTATCAAAAAGATTTTAATTTTGCATTAAGTCAAGTTGAAATGTCATTACGTGTTTTAAATGGATCTTTACCATACCCATATAATGTTAATTTCTTTGCTCATATTTATATTTTACTAACTAGAGCTAGGAAGTATAAATCCGTTGATAAGTCAATAATCACAGAAGATCACTTACAAAAAGAAATAAAAGATAATCCTGAAATTTTTAGTATTTGTAAGACGATTATTGATAATATCAAAAAATATTTGGGAATTATAGGAACAGACTTAGACTCAGAAGTTTATTACTTATTCAAATATTTACTAACGTCTAGATTTAACTCATTTGATGGGATAGTTTTGGATGATCGTGACTTAGCAGAAGAATTAACCAACTTTTTTATACATGAAGTTTCGCAAAATCTAGATTGTAGTTTTAAATTATCAATTAAAGACGAGATTAAAGATCATATCTTAGCGATGATTAGCAGATTGAAAATGAAAATTTCTCTGCCCAATGCTTTACTAAATGATATTAAGCTAGAATATTCAAAAGTTTTTTCGGCAACCAAAATGGCGGCAGTTAAAGTAAGTCAAGAGTTTGATTTGCCCAAAATTTCAGATGATGAAACAGGCTTTATCTGTTTGTATTTTGCAAAATATTACGAAGAAAAAAATAAGTCAAGTACAAAGATTAAAGCGTACGTAGTTTGTACAACTGGAATTGGTACTTCAGGAATTATTTCAACCAAAATAAAAAATAGTATTCCAGAAATTGAAATTGTCGGATTAGCACCAACTTTTGATGTTAAAGCAATTTTAAAGAAGCAGCCAGCTGTTGATTTATTAATTAGTACTGTTCCAATTGATTGTCATGGAAAAGTGCCAATCGAACTCGTAAGTGCATTTTTTACAAAAAAAGATGAACAGAAGGTGAAAAACGTTGTTAGAAAAATCCAAAGTGAACGCAACCCTATTTAAAGGTGAAGATGGTAGTGTAACTAGTCAAAAAAATGCGTTTAAGGAAGTAGCAACTACTATTTCTAAAATTATGAAAATAGATTTAAATGAAGTGATTGATAGTTTAGAAAGTAGAGAAAAAGCTAACAATACCGCTTTAATACAGGGATTAGCGATTCCTCATATAATTTTGAAAGAGAATTTCTCACCTTGGCTATATGTTTTTACATCAAACAAATGCATTGTAGATTGGCACTGCCTTGATGACTCAAAAGTAAAAATTTTAATTTGTTTAGTCGTTCCCCAAAAAGTTGATCAACATGATAATAATTTTAAAAAAATACGTTATGTTATTAACAAATTAGCAGAGGATGACGTTGTTTCACAAATTAGCGAAACTAAAACCGCCAATCAGGTAATAAATATTTTAGAAAGATAGGAGATAAAAATTTGTCGAAAGAAAAAGTAGACATTGCTAAAATAGTGACCCCTGACTTAATTAAACTCAATTTAGTTGGTACTACAAAAGAAGAGGTTATCGATGAACTTAGCGAACTTTTAAAACAAGATAATGATGTAGATAATAAACAAGTTTTTGTTGAAGATGTGTTTAAACGTGAAACCGAAGGAGAAACAGGTATCGGTCAAGGTGTTGCGATTCCACACGGCAAGTCACTGGCAGTTAAAAACACAACAATTGCAATTGGATTGAGTAATCATCCAATTCCATGGGAAACACTTGATGATAAGCCAGTAACCGCTGTGATTCTCTTTGCCGTAAGAGATCAAGATGCAAGTACATTACATTTAAAACTTTTACAGCAAGTAGCAATTTTGTTATCGGACGATGATTTTATTAATAAACTCCATCATGCCAAGACAAAAGAAAACGTGATTCAACTTTTATGTAATAAATAAGGAGATGATTTTTATCATGAAAATTGTTTGTGTATGTGCCTGTACATCAGGAATAGCTCACACCTATCTGGCAAAGGCTAAATTAGAGAAGGCTGCAAAGGAACTTGGATACGAGATTTATATCGAAACTCAAGGAACAATTGGTACTGAAAACGAATTAACACCCAAGCAAATTTCTGAAGCAGATGTTGCTCTATTAGCAGTTGATATTGCGACTACGGGAAATGAGCGTTTTAAAAATATTCCAACTGTTAAAATTGGTACTTCATTGGTAGTTAAGGCACCAAAGCAATTACTTCAAAAAATTGAAAAAGAAGTTAATGCAAAGAAATGTAAGAAAGCGTGATGTAAATGAATAAATTTGTTAGTGGTGCAAAGAAGGTAGGATCTGCCGTTAAGAAGCACTTGTTAACTTCAATTTCTTATATGCTTCCATTAATTGTTGCCTCTGGATTACTTATTGCAATTGGTAATTTAATGGGTGGTAAGCAAGTGAATACTTTGGCTCAGATGAACTTCCAAAATTCTATGACTACACTTGGAGTTTTAGGAATGGGACTATTGCCATCATTTATTGCTGGTTATATTGGTTATTCAATAGCTGATCGACCAGGAATTGCTCCTGGATTTTTATCAGGACAAATTGCTTCCTTTCTTGGAGCGGGTTTCTTAGGAGGCATTATCGGGGGATTTATTGCCGGTTATATTGCTTTAGGAATTAAGAAAATAAAAGTTCCAAAGTGGGCAAGCGGATTAATGCCAATGTTGATTGTACCAACTGCTACAGCAATTTTTACTGCTTTAATTATGTTCTTCTTGTTAGGTAATCCACTCACAGTTGCAACTAAAGCATTAAATCATTTTATAACTGGTTTGGATCGTTCCCAACGAGCATTATATGGTTTTTTAATTGGTTTAATTGGATGTGCTGACTTTGGTGGAGCAATTAGTAAGATTCCTAATTTGATTTGTGATGGACTGCTACTAGATGGAATTAAAGGTCCAGAAGGGATAAAAGTTTTAGCAGCAATGGTTCCGCCATTTGGAATTACGATGTCATACTTATTAGCTAAACTTTTCCATAAGAAAATTTATACTAAACAAGAAGTTGAAACAATTGAAGTTGCTTTTCCAATGGGATGTTGTATGATCACTGAAGGCGTTATACCAATTGCAATGAATGATTTGTTAAGAACTTTACCATGTACTTGGATTGGTTGTGGTATCACAGGAATGATTAGCTATGCTTGGGGAAATGAAAGTCCAGTTCCTTCTGGAGGAATATTTGTAATTCCTGCAATGTCAAAACCAGCGGTTGCAATAATTGCTTTGCTTGTTGGTTCACTTGCAACAGGAATTTTGTTAGCCATCTTAAAAAAGCCTCTAACAGATGAAGAAGTTAACGGAACTCCACAAACTGATGACGAGGATGAAACAGACATAGATTTGTCAGGAATTAATCTTCAATAACTTTAAGGATGTGATAAATGACCCACAAACTGTTTTGAAAATATATTAAAAAATAAATATAATAAAAAATAATTAAGGAGATAAAACAATGACTTTAGTAAATATGAACCAGTTAATGAAAGTAGCTAGAAAAAACAACTTTGCAGTAGGTGCGTATAACGTTTCAAACCTGGAATTAATGCGTATTGCCATCGAGCAGTGTGAAGAAGACTATGCACCTGCAATTATCATGATTCACCCAACTGAATTACGTTACTGTAAGGATGATTTTATTAGTTACGTATTAACTAGAATTCGTGATAGTAAAATTCCTGTTGTACTTCATCTTGATCATGGTGACACAGTTAACAGTGCAGCACGTGCAATTCATGATGGATTCAGTTCAGTAATGATCGACTTATCTGCTGAGAAATGGGATACCAATGTTGCTTTAACTAAAGAAACGGTAAAAATGGCTCATAGAGTAGGTGTATCGGTTGAAGGTGAAGTTGGAACAATTGGTCAGACCGGTGTCCACGTTGAAGGGCATAAAAAAGAAGGAATTTACACAACTCCTGAAGAAGCACAAAAGTTTGTTGAAGAAACTGGTGTTGATACATTAGCTGTTGGTATTGGTACTAGCCACGGTATTTATCCTTCAGATGTTACACCCAAAATTAGAATTGATATTTTGAAAGATATTGTTAAGGCTGTTCCAGATACTCCTTTAGTTCTGCATGGTGGTTCATCAAATCCAGATGAACAAATTGCAGAAGCTGTTAAAAATGGAATTAGCAAGGTAAATATTTCTTCTGACTACAAGCATGCGTTCTTTGAAAAAGCTCGTAAGATTTTATCTGAAGATGATGGGTGGGATCCTAATAATTTGTTCCCAGATGCAATTAAATCAGCAAAGAAAGTTGTACATCATAAAAATAAACTCTTTGATGCTGTTGGCAAGGCTAAATTGTACGAAGGAATGGATCCTTGGCGTGCAGACAAAATCTAGCTTAAATAAAAAGAGAGGATCTAAGTCCTCCCTTTTTATTTAGAAAGGATTAGTTAATGATGAAATTAGGATCAATTGAAGCTGGAGGAACTAAATTTGTTTGTTCAGTTAGTGATGAAAAATTGAATATTATCGCTAAAACTAGAATTCCAACTACTGTACCATCTGAAACTATGCCCAAGATTTACCATTTTTTTCGAAAAAACCAGCCAGATGCTATTGGAATCGGATGCTTTGGTCCAATAGGAATTAATAAAGGTTGTAAAAATTATGGAAAAATATTAGCAACTCCCAAAAAAGGATGGGTAAACTATCCTTTTTTAGAAAAAATACAGTGTCATATCAGTAAATCTGTATTTTGGACAACAGACGTGAATGCGGCAGCATATGGAGAGTACAAGTTAGGTGCGGGTAAAGGACTTAAAAATATTATTTATTGGACTGTAGGAACCGGTATCGGAGCAGGTGCAATATGTAATGGGCATGTCTTAAACGGAATGTCTCATTCAGAAATGGGTCACATTGTAGTGGCTAGAAATCAGTATGATCATATTGACGGAACCTGCATTTATCATTATGACTGTTTAGAGAGCTTAGCTAGTGGTCCTGCAATTGAAAAAAGAGCAGGCGAAAAAGCCGAAAATTTATCTAGGAGCAGTAAACAATGGGACATGGAAGCATACTATCTTGCTCAAGCGTGTGTCAATGTAGCAATGATTTTGTCACCTGAGAGAATCATTTTTGGCGGAGGCGTGTCAAATCAAGAGCAACTATTTCCAAAAATTCGCTACGAATACAATAAAATGGTTGGACAATATCTTGAAAATATTTCGCTTGATGAATTTATTGTTCATGCGAAACTTGGTAATGATGCTGGCACAATGGGGTGTCTTTTGTTAGCAAAAGAAGTGTTAGAAAAATAAATTATATTATTTTTGAAATCTATTGCAAAAATATTGAAGATAGATTATACCAAGAAATAAGATTGTTAGTTTAAACGCAAAATTCATTATTATGATATTTTATATAGGTGTTATTTCGTAAAGAAAGCAAGACTAAATTACTGGTAGTTTGTTTAGCCGTCAGTATGTTTAGTCTTTTTTTGTTGTTCAAATTGGGAGGATGATAGCTGTGGAAATCCTTTGTAAATTAAATAATAGTTATTGGGAAAGGAATAACGTTTGGTAAAAAAGGAGATGAAATAGATAAGTCTCAAATTGATAAGATTTACACTAGTTTAGATAATAAAATGGTTGATTTAATACAACAAATCTCTGATGAATATTTTGAAAAGTAATGGTCATAATTAGGTATGCGGAAAGAAAACTTACCAACCATTAGCTGATAATGCATATTTGGTTATTTCGGATCATATTAAGGTAATCATGTATCGCTATAAAAAGCAATATTAAAAGTCCATTTGATTTTATGTAAGAGGTAGAGTTGTTTTATAGAGATGAATACAAAATTGCGGAATGGATTTTAAATTATCTTGATGCAGCTCTAAATATAGAGCTACCTGAAAATAAAATAGATTTTTTAACTATTGATGTAGTCAATCTTATTGGAAATAATAATGGAATGAAAAAACTGAAATTAATTATGGAGATTGCTCGATTGGTTGAAAAAGAAGTGATTAATGCTTTTCCCAATCTTGATAAAAAGAGATTTTCCTACAAAAGATTTAAAACACGCCTACAGTATTATGCTTTCAGGTTTGTTTCAAACAAGGAGTATCAAGCCCCAAATATTAATTTTGATTTTGACGATGGCTTTATTAAAAGTACTAAGAACTTAATAGAAAATATTAATCAAAGTTTGAATAAAAAATATGGGCATTCCATGGACAAACAAGTGAACAACACTAAGCGATAAGATAGCTTAATGTTGTTTTATAATTAACAATCTGGATTAAATATCTTTTTGAAGTGAAAAACTTCATCCTTAAAATCATACTTTAGAACTGAACAGTTCTTTATATGCTCGGTTCGCTCAAATGTGTTGTATTTTTCCCATTGTCGATAAAAATTCGCAATCGCAGCGCCATGAGAGACGATTAGAATATGTTTTTTGGTGGAAGTTGTGACAATGGTTGTAATAGCTTGATTAATGCGTTCAGTCAACTGCTTTTGTGATTCACCGCCAAATTGCACGAAAAAGTCATTATATGGTAACGGTGGGTTAAGGTGTTCACCTTCCCCCTCATAAGTACCAAAATTCCATTCACGCAACTCTTTGTGCGTTTTGAAAGGAAGATTAGTAATAATTTTTAAGGTGTCAATTGCTCGTTCAGAAGTTGAACAGTGAGCCTCATCTAGTGGGACATGTAGCTTTTTAAAATATTCATTTTTAGTTGCTTGAGCTTGTTTAATCCCAAGTTCTGTAAGTGGGGAATCGCAAAAGCCTTGAATTTTATGTTGAACGTTAAAAAGAGTTTGTCCATGACGGACTAAATAAACTGATTTCATAATTTATACCTTCTTAGTATTTAAATTTTAATTTTATTGTATCTAAAAAAAGGTAGAATAAGCAATTCTGCTTAAAATAAAGTGAACTTTCTTACTTGACTTAAAGTTGAATTGAAGAGATATACTTTAAGATATGGAGGAAAAAATATGATTTTAGATGAAACTTTGACATTGAATAATGGTGTAAAAATTCCCAAGCTTGCTTTGGGCACTTGGGAAATTGCTGATAATCAAGTAGCAGATGTGGTAGAAACTGCTTTGCAACTAGGATATCGTCATATTGATACTGCTCAGGCTTATGGTAATGAAACCGGAGTCGGAAAAGGTATCAAAAATTCTGGAATTAAGCGTGAAGAAATCTTTGTTAATTCCAAAGTAGCAGCCGAAATCAAAAATTATGATGAAGCAAAAAAATCGATTGACGATACTTTATTAAAGATGGGTTTAGATTATCTTGACATGATGATTATTCATAATCCTCAGCCATGGATAGAAGTAAACCAATCAGATGATCGTCATTATGAAGGAAATCTTGAAACTTGGAGAGCCTTAGAAGACGCTATGAAGGCAGGAAAGCTTAGAGCCATTGGAGTTTCTAGCTTTCAACCTGATGATTTGCGTAATTTACTTACACACAGTGATACTAAACCAATGGTTAACCAGATTTTGTGTCATATTGGGGCAACACCAAGAGATCTAATTGATTTTTCGCAGAATCATGAAATTGCAGTGGAAGCATTCTCGCCAGTTGCTCATGGAGCGGCTTTAAATAATCCGCTAATTGAACAAATGGCAAAAAAATATCAGGTATCGGTTGCGCAATTGTGTATTCGTTATGACTGGCAATTAAATACAATTGTTTTACCTAAAGCTTCAAGTCGTGCGCATATTAAACAAAATACGGAACTGGAATTCACAATTAGTGATGAGGACATGGCAACACTAGAGCAAGTTAGAAGCCTAGATTACGGTTCTGCTGGTCATTTTCCTGTATTTGGTGGGAAACTATAGCAAGCGTTAATTTAAAGGGTGCAAAAAGATTTGGTACCCTTTTTATGTTGATGCTAGATATTAATGTTGCAAGAGCGCTTTTTTGAATTCTTGTTGAAGGATGGAAATAACGTAATCGATTTCAAAATAAAGGTGATTTTTTGCTTTTGCTGTAGAAATTGAAAAGTTAATATTGACTTCAGAAGGTGGTAATTTAATAAAAATAATTTTTGAGGTTAGTTATATACTGTATATTTTTGATACTTATTGTTATATTACCTAATTTTCAGCAATTTAATTACAAGAAACTTGAGAATCACAAGTATGAATAAGGTTTGATAACAACGATTACTATCTGTAGTTAATAAAATTTCCATTTTTTGTAATAACTATTTTATTAGCTAAATAATTCACAAACTATAATTATAGTGGTTTAATAAATTTGTAAACAATCAATTATTAGTATAGGAGATTTATTATGAGTAACAATGAAAAATTTCAATGGGATGCAGTATATGACGTTGCTGTTCTTGGCTTTGGTGGGGCCGGTGCTACGGCAGCAAGATTTGCTGCCGATAATGGTGCAAAAGTATTACTAGTTGACAGTGCGCCTGAAGGTCATGAAGGAGGAAATACCCGTTATTCAGGTCAAATGGTTGGTGCCGGAACTGATTATAATGCTTTAAAAAATTATCATGAACACCTGGCTGCACCTTTAAAACCTGATAAAGCAGCTTTTGATAACTTTATTGAGGGAATGGCTAATATGGGGGACTACTTTAGAAAGTATTTAGATGTTGAGCCCGTTAGTATGAAGAAGTTATTAGCGGGCACGCCTTCGACGGCTTATGTAACTGAATATCCTGAATTACCCGATGCAGATTCATACGATGATTATTTGGTTCACGAAGGAGTTGATGATGCAGCTTTATGGAAAATTTTGCGCCAAAAGGTTTTAGAGCGGTCAGAAAAAATTGATATTTGGTATGCTTCACCTGCTAAACACTTAATTCAAGATGGAATAACTAAGACAATTATCGGAGTGCAAATTGAGCGTAATCATGTTTTACGTAATATTAAGGTTAAGAATGGTGTTGTTCTTGCTACAGGGGGCTTTGAAAATAACAAAGAAATGATTCAAACGTTCTTGCAAGCACCTTATTTGTCACCAATTGGTAGTTTGTATAATAAAGGCGATGGCATTAAGATGCTCGAGGAAGTAAATGCTCAATTATGGAATATGCGTTCATTTGAGTCACTAGGACAATTTCATGGTTTATCATTACGGCAAAAAGAAGGCTTACGGTCGACATATGCACTCAATGTCTTTTGGCAAGAAAGTTTTATGGGCAGTGTAATTGTCGTGGGTGATGATGGCACACGTTATTTCAATGAAGCAGAAATGAACCGTCATGGTCACATTTATAACCATGGTGATTGGGCAGTTCCGTTAAATCAGAATCGACCATATATGATTTTTGATCAACAAAAGTATGACGAACTTAAAAATGAACCAGAAAATAGTTTTAAGGTACCTGGTTACTTGGAAAAAGCGATTAAAGCGGATACGCTGGCTGAACTAGCAGAAAAAATTGGTAAAAAACAAGAAAAGTTGCAAATGACAGTTACTGAGTTTAATTTCATGGCTCAACAAGGAAAAGATTATGCCTTTCATCGTGATCCGAAAACTTTGCGAGCATTTAGTGCTGAGGGACCTTATTACGCGATTGCTTTAAGACAAAATATGCTTAATACTCAAGGTGGCGGTCGCCGTAATGGCCATGCTCAAGTCTTAAATCCAGATGGTCAGCCAATCCCACATTTATATGAAGCAGGTGAGTTAGGCGCTCCGTTTGTTAATAAGTACACAACGGGTGGCAATGTTGCTGATTGTTTAATTTCAGGTAAAATTGCAGGTGAAAATGCGGCCACTATTAAACAAGACCTACCTCTATCTGGCGGCTTAAATTTGAATGATGCAATAATAAATAATGATTTTAATTCTACAAGTGATGAGGATAAACAACAATATTCAGTTGGCAAAAATCAATACTTGGGCTTCAGTAATCAAGGCATGGGCGATGGTGTAGTAGTTCGTACAACTGTTGATAATGAAGGAAAGATAAAGAACGTTGAAATACTAAAACAAACAGAAAGTGATGACTATGGTTTAAAGGCCGTAAAGGAATTGCCAAAGAAAATGATTGAAGAAAATACTTATGATGTTGATGCTATTTCTGGTGCTTCTCAAACCAGTCGGGCAATTAAAGAAGCCGTGAAGGATTCATTAAGTAAAATAATTAAACATTAATTGAATAAAGATATAATTTGTATTATTATGGTACTAATTTGAAGTAGAAATAAGTTTGTTCTTTTTAACTTAGTTAGATAATTTATACAATTATAAAGATAATTTCAAAATAAAAAAGGCAGATAATGCCTTTTTTTATTGCTTTTAAGCATAACAAAATCTTAATCTATTATTAATAACTACTGTTATCTAAGATTTTATGTTTACTTTTTCTTCGCTTATTTGCTTTATTTTATTAATTCTTGTTTGCTTATTTAGTAATTGCTAACCCCATGCTAATAACTACTTAGCTTTAATTAACTCCAGCCTTTTCTAAGGTTTATTATTTTCTCAAATAACGGTAATTCTATATTGCTTTTTTTTTTTTTTTTATATACTCTGTACGATCCCGCAAATTGATATATCATAAACTTAAGCGCATTTAGTAATAGCTGTTAATTCCTATTTATGACCATTTTTGAATTATATATTTCTTGTTTCGTATTTTTATAATTCAATTTGTTAGGCCAAACCTATGGCTATATACATTTATACTAACTGCGCTATTCAAAATACTAGTGCAATGTTGATACCACTATTTTAATATAGTTAATCGGTTTGCCAACTT
>NZ_JBXSQM010000017.1:0-32708 GCF_057063645.1 Lactobacillus sp. X-49 | reverse complement strand
CACAACCGGTTAATCAGGCGCTTCATTCCTAAAGGCAAATACATCAAGGATTATGATATGATCCAAATCTACGGCATTGAGGAATGGTGCAATAACCTGCCGCGCAAAATCTTAGCCTACCACACTCTCGATGAATTATATGAGAAAAGATTAGATTGCATCTATCAAATCAAGTAGGGTGTTCAACTTAAAATTGCAATTTTCGAATTTATAATATTAAGAAATATGAAAAGGGGTGTCATTGTTTCACATGTAACAATGACACCCCTTTTTGCTATCCTTATTTTGGGAAACCTATTCACTTCTTAAAGCAATTGCTGCATCTTTTCTAGCAGCCATTCTAGCAGGTAAGTGGCCTCCTATCATGGTTAAAATTGTCGAAATAATAATTAAAATTAATGCATGAAGTGGATTTAACTGGGCAACATTTGATAGGTCGGTTATGGAATACAGTATGCTGTTAATTGGAAAAATCAGTAGCCAAGCAATGACAATTCCTAAAATTCCTGAGAAAACACCCAAAATAAATGTCTCAGCATCAAAAACACGTGTAATATCTTTTTTTCTTGCTCCTAAAGCTTTCAAAATACCAATTTCTTTTGTTCTTTCTAAAACTGAAGTATAGGTTAGAATACCAATCATAATCATTGAAGTTACCAATGAAATTGCTGCAAAAGCAACTAATACTGTAGTGATTCCGTTAAGCAATCCACCAGTCATTGATGTCACTGCACTAGACATATCGGTGTAAACAATTTGATCTTTTTTATTCTTTCCTTTATTCCATTTGTCTAAATAGTTTAAAACTTTAGTTTTTGAATCAAAATTATTTGGATAAATCATAATTCCTGCAGGAATAACTGAGCCACCAATTGATTGGAGCATTTGCTTTTTAGCAGCGGAGTTCATGCTTTGACCAGTCATCACGTTTTGATCAGATTTTTGTTGAGCTTTGACAATAGCAGATTTTTGGTTTTGCTTAATAATCTTTAATGCCAAACGGTCATTATATACAATTCCGTGAGACAGAAGCTCCATAGAATCTTTACTTTTAGGTCTAATTACACTAACAATTCGAAGTTTGATATTGCTACGGTTATACATTTCTTGGTCTACTTTTTTTGGAATAAACATCCCAGTAGGTAATTGCTGATAATAATTATTGTTATCAACAATTTTAAACTCTCGACCAACTAACTTATTAAGATCAACTTTATCACCATTTTTAATGGTAAAACCAAGATTTTTAAGCACATTATCAATAACGGTGTTTTGATCATCTACAACTAAAACTAAATCAGTTAATTTTTGGGGCCAAGTGCCAGACAATAAACGATAGTTTTCTTTTAAAATATTACCTTTACTTTTATCAAGTGTAGTTGGAAAAACTGTTGAGCCCATGAATGACATGCTAGCAGCTTGGGTTTGAATTTGAGAATATGCTTGTGACATTGTGGATCCCGCTTCTAATGGAGAAAATTGTACGCGCTTAATTTTACCATTAACTTTTCCTAAAAGATTCAAGTTTACAGCAACTTGATAAGAAATATTATTTGCATAGTCCGGATTAATTCGTTTTACATAATTAATATAACTTTTTGAAATTTTATTTCTATGGGCATTTTGTTGCGCCTTAGCTTTTCTAACGGTCACATAACCCCGATTTTTGGCTATCTGATTGGTATCATTTTTTGAGGAAAAACTATCTAAGTTAGTAGCACTTTGAGTGATAGAAACTGGATACTTAGCTAATGCTTTGCTCATTGTTGTGTCTATCTGTTTTTGAAAACCATTAGATAAAGCTAATACAATCGCAATTGAAATAATACCAATGCTTGAAGCAAATGCAGTTAAAGTGGTTCTTCCTTTTTTAGTTAAAATATTGGTAAAACTAAGTTTGATTGCATTCAAATATGACATTTTCGTCCGCTTTAAGTTGAAGGTGTCACTTTCATCAGTTGGTGTGAATGGATTAGAATCATTCAATATCCTACCATCTTGAAAATTAACAATTCTAGTTGCATATTCTGTGGCTAGCTCCGGATTATGTGTAACCATTATAACTAAGCGATCCTGAGATAGCTTTTTAATCAACTGCATAATTTGTTCTGATGTTTCAGTATCTAAAGCACCTGTCGGTTCATCACAAAGTAAAATGTCAGGGTTATTAGCTAATGCTCTAGCAATTGCTACTCGTTGCATTTGACCACCCGATAATTGATTAGGGTTTTTGTGAATCTGATCTTTCAATCCAACTTGTGTTAGGGCATTGATTGCACACTTATGACGTTCAACTGCTGAGATCCCAGATAGATTCATTCCTAGTTCTACATTGGCACTGATTGATAAGTGTGAAATTAAGTTATAGTTTTGAAAAACAAAGCCAACAGAATTATTTCGATAAGCATCCCAGTCAGTCTCTTTGAAATTTTTAGTTGATTTGCCATTGATAATCAAGTCGCCACTGTCATATCGATCAAGTCCGCCAATAACATTTAACATTGTTGTCTTGCCAGAGCCACTAGGTCCTAAAATAGCCACAAATTCTTGGTTACGAAATGAGACAGAAACGTCATTCAATGCATGAGTTGATGTATCTCCAATATGATATGTTTTGCGTAAATTTTTTAATTGTAACATATTTATTTCCTTGTATAAATTATTAGTAAGTTATAGATTAATAGACACTAGTTTAACATTTCTAAAAATTAAAACCCACTTAAACTATAAATTAAAATTACTTTTTAGTAAGTGAGTTCAATTTATATCTACCATATAAGGTTGATCACTGTTGCTAAAGTGAAAAAAAGCAGTATTGCAATAGTTATAATTAAATGACGCTTTTTATTAATTAGTAAGACTCCTACAAATTCCCTCATAATTGCGTTTGGTAAAAAGTAAAATCTAGTATAACAACCAATTCCATTAGCGTTTAATCCGGCTGCTTTAGCAATAAGCGAAGCACGAAAAATATGGTAGTTGTTACTGAAAAATTTTGCTCGATATTTTGAGCTTCCAAAGTCTTGAAAAGCAAGGTTAGACGAAAAAAGCATATTTTGGTAAGTATTTTTAGACTTACTTTCACATAAGATAAGATTCGGATTAATACCTTGGTCAATTGCGTATTCAGCCATTGCTTGGGCTTCGGAAATATCTTCATCATTACCCTTTCCGCCTGACATGATGAATTTAGGTGCTTTGTTTCCTTTTTTTATTTGCTTATCAGCATATTGAATAGCACAATTAATGCGAGTTGCCAACAGGGGAGTTACTTTTTTGCCATTAGACAAGCCAGCACCTAAAACTATTAAATAGTCTTGATTATATTGTCGGGGAACAAACTGATATAATAAAAGATTAATGAGAAAGTTATAGGCCACAAGAACTAAATAAATAATAATACCCGCTGGTGCTAAGGAAAGGTACTTAATCCAAGAGGGTAGTTGCCTAAACGGACCAATGATTAGTATCCACGAAATCAAGATGGCAAATCCAAGAAAAAGTGTTAGTAGATTACCAATTGTATGACTTTCATGGTGCCAAACGATATATGCATTCCAGAGAAAAAAGATCCAAGAAAAAGCAAGTAACAATACGAATAGACTAATAACTAAACCTATTAAAATTTTATAAGTTAAAATCAAAAAATGAGAATTGGTTTTCAGAATTAAAGCAGATAACCAAACAATTGCTAAAAAAAGGAAAAAGGTAAAGAAAATACCATTAATTAATCGACGTGGTTCAATTAGCCAAAAGGTTAAAAAGAGAACAAACGATATAAATACAATTATTGAAAGCCAGCTGAACGACTTTGCCTGACTAAAAAAATTAACCATAATTATTACCTTATAATAAATCTATCAATATCATAATTGAATTGCCCAAGATTTAGTGATTGTTATCAATTTTGAAAAAATGTTTCGAACTTTTTAAAACGTGACAATTACTGTCAAAAGTTAAAGGATGATATACTTGGTAAGCAAGCAAAATCAAATTTTAAGAATAGGATGTTAGATGATGAAAAAAGCAATTTATTTCCTGGGGAATATTATTATCATGATTGTATCTTTTCTTTTATACTCCTTTGTTCAGCCACTGTATTTTTATCCTCAGAAAGTTATGCAGAAATATCATCTTGATGTAAATGTATATATGATAACCGTAGTGACAATTACCGTCTTGGTATTATCTCTATTATTTTATCTTTATCGTGGCCAATTGAGAAGGAAAAATGTTTGGAAATATAATGCAAGTCCACATTGGGACATGCACCGTTTGCTAGTTGCATGTCTTGGTTTTATTTTACTAATTTGCGTAAGCATAGGGATACCTATCTTACTGGGCATTAACGGACATACGACTTCAGCCAATCAAATGCAGCTAAATGAAATTTCGCAAAAAGCAGGTGTTTACTTTAGACCGATGGTAGTTATAGTTGCACCGCTTTTTGAGGAAACTATTTTTCGTGGCATGCTATTTAATACCTTTTTTGGGAATAAAAGTATTTTAAATAAATGGTTAGGAATTATTGTGAGTGGCTTTGTTTTTGGCTATGCTCATAACCCCGCCTTTACCAAGTTTCTTTTCGTATATTGGGCATTAGGAAGCATATTAGCATGGGTATATGTGAAGACTAAGGACTTGCGCTATTCAATAATGGCTCATATTTTATATAATTTTTTGGGTTTTATTTGATAATTTAATAAATACCTAACAGTTTTATTATAAACGTTTATTTTAGTTATAAAACTACAAATAGATAAGTAAATTAACAAAATATAGGGAGTCAAAAAGTTAGACAACTTTTGACTCCCTATAAAGATTATTAGCTTTTTAGATCACCTATTTTAGATATATTTTTTATTTAGCAATTATTTACTTGGTAAAATTCCTGTTTCTGCCATTGTTTTGGGTTTTGTTTTAGCAAGTAAGGCTAAACTAATTGAAATCATATCAACAATTTCTTGTAAAATAGCTCCCCAAAAGGCTGGAATAACTCCTGTGAATGCAATTAATTCAATAATAACAACTATTGTAATGGCAGTTAAAACGTCGATATTTGCTACTTTCATAGTATGTTTGGCAATCGCTATAGCATCATTAATTTTAGACAGATCATTTACCATAATGATGGCATCAGCACTTTCACTGGCCGCTGAGGCTCCCTTAGCTCCCATTGCAATTCCTACATCTGCAGCTGATAAGCTTGGTGCGTCATTGATTCCATCTCCTGTCATTACAACTGGTCGCTGGTCTGTTGGCACGTTTTTAATAGCTTCAATTTTTTGTGCTGGTAATAAGTTATAACGAATATCATTAACGCCAACATCTTGACCAATTTTGGTAGCAACATCTTTGTGATCACCGGTTAGCATCATAATATGTGCATTACTCTGTCTTTTTAGTCGAGCAACTGTTTCGGCACTTTCTGGTCGAACTTGATCTTTAAAGGTAATATAGCCAGCGTACTTGTCATCAATTGAAATGTAAATAGCGGTTGAATTAACTGCTTGAATAGATTTATCAGGTTCAATGAAACTAAGTTTTCCAACCTTGACGATATGTCCTGCAACTTTTCCGCTGATTCCTTGGCTAGTCGTTTCCTGAATATCGGTAGCAGGTTGCAGTAAGCTTTTATCAGTAGCATCAACTAATGAATTAGCGATGATATGTGTTGATTGCTGTTCAACGCTCGTCGCATAGCTTTGAATAGTTTCTTTACTATAATTACTTCCATTATCAGCAGGAACAATTTCATCGATAACTAATTGATTTTCAGTGAGTGTTCCAGTTTTATCAAAGGCAAATGTTTTTGCAGTTGCAAGTTTTTCGATTGTTGGTCCAGACTTAACAATAATGTGATTTTTAGACATTGAACTCATTCCAGAGACAATGGCAACTGGAGCCGCAATTAATAGAGGGCAGGGTGATGCGACAACCATTACTTCGGCAAAATTAACTGGATTTCCTGAATGAATCCAAGCAGCAATTCCGATCGTTAAAGAAATAATTGTAAAAGGTACAGCGTAACGATCTGCCATTTTAACAAATTTTGCTGGTTGTGACTGAGAAGATTTAACTAGTGAAACAATAGTTTGATATTCCGAATCGCTGGCTTTTTTATTAACAACCATTTCCACAGCAACACTACCATTAATTGAGCCAGACATTAATTCATCGCCAATTTTTTTATTAACCGGAATAGATTCACCAGTAAGTGATGATTGATCAAAGCTGGATTCGCCATTAACGACATAGCCGTCGACAGGAACTTGTTCACCAGGTTTGATTAAAACATGATCATTGACCTGAAGTTGATCAACAGCAACTGAAATCAATTTATTATTTACAATTTTATTAGCAATTGTAGGAGAATTACTTAATAAGGACCGTAGTTCTTTATCAGCTTGACCAGTTGCATAGTCTTCTAAAGTTTGACCACCAGTCATCATGATGAGAATCATCCATTCAGCCCAGTAATCGCCAATTAAAATTGTTGAAACGACAGCAATGATAGCTAAAATATCAACACCATATCGACCAGATTTAAAGTCACTCAAAATTTCATTAAATAACGAAATAGACATCATAATTCCCACCAGATCAATTAAGATTGTTTGAATTGGAAATTGTAATTTGCCAATTTCAAATAAGCTACTAGGATGAATGCCGAATTGACAAATGAGTCCAATAATACCGATAACTAGTACAAAAATAAATTTCCACTGCTGTTTTAAATTCATAAATTATTTTGCCTCCTACAAACTGATTTATATATTTTTAATTCTATCACTAAATATTGCGATTAAATTAGAATAAGTCTAAATTATTAATAATACCTAGCCTGCACTTTTTAATAAAAAATTGCAACAAAAAAAGAAAGCTTAGCTTTCTTTCATTGAATAATCTTTTAATTTGATAATTTTATTTTGTGCCGTATTCTTTTTTTTATTTATGTGAGAGTAACCATTTTTTTTGTTTTTAAATTGATGTGCATTCTTAGATGGGTTAATTTGTAAAATTTTAGAGCGTTCAAGTGAATCAAGGACATCAGAAGAAGACATGGTGATAAAGTTATCATTATCTCCATAATCATTTGTTTCCGTAAAATAATAATTAATTTTATTAATACTTTTAGCTGAAAATTGCTCATTGTGTGCAAGATTAATCAGTAAGGTATGCAATTGTGTAGCAGAAACCAACTCATGTTGTAATATTTCAAAAATCCAAGATAGATTATTGTTCACTGCCTTAAGCTGTTTATCAACTTTATCTTTGTAAAAAGCATCAGTAATCACCACTGTTTCATTTAAGTTATTCGTATCACGATCGATGCTCTTAAGTTGGTTAACTAATTTTTGCTTTTCTTTTAAAGATAGTTCTTGGCTATTTGGGTATGTCCAATCTTTGATAATAGCATCAACTAAAACTGTTAATTGCTTAGAGAGTGTTTTATTCATCATTTTAGTATCCTTCTATAAGCATTAAATGTTTAAATTCATACAATTATAGTTTACATGGATTTAAACTTATAATTATTATGTTATTCTATCTGTATTTTATATATTTAAGCTTGATAAGTTTAAGCATCATACTCGTTAACAAGCGTATAACTTAGTAATTACCTTTAAAAATACACCTTAATTATAATACGTTTTAATTAAAAGTACATGCTATTATAAGAAAAAATAATAGTTAAATAAGCAAATATTAGTTGAGCTTGTTATTTTATTTGTGATAATTTATATTTTTTATTTAAGTTATGAGCAATATAATTAAATGCTTTTATCCATTCACGTCTAGTTAGTAATCCTTGAAAAACGCCATAATCATCAACAACGGGGAGAAATGCATTGTCAACTAATAGATGCAGTTGTGTTTCTAGTGTTGTTTTGGAAAAATTAACTTTATCAAATTTTGTTTGCATAACATCATGAACTTTTAAATTATTTAATGGTGCTAGAGAAATTTTATTTGTTTCCATCATTTCAGTAGTAATCATTGATAAACTTAATAAACCAACAATTCGATTTTGACGGTCAAGTACGGGGATTTTTGAATATTTAACACGGGTCAAAATTAAGAAAGCGTGATATAGCGGGTTGTTATCTTCGACAAAAGCAATTCGGGATGCGGGAATGATAAAGGTGCCTGATTTTTCTTCAAGCATCTGCTTAATTGCGGGTGAAAACATTTAAATACAGTACCTTTCATTGAGATAATTTTACATCTTGCTAGCAAAATACAGGAAAAGGCTCGCAAAATATGCGAGCCTGTTAGTTTTCATCTACTTTGAAGGAGTAAGAATGAATGAAATAAAAAAGTGGGAGTATGTAGTAAGTAGTTAACTGCTTACTACAATATTAATCATATGCTTTAAATATAAAATAAAGGTACAATTTGTCTTATAAATTAGTAAAGCTTTTCTTTAGAACTGTTAAAGAAATAGGAAAACCCACGCAACACACGTGGGTCGAAAGGGATAGATATGAAAATGACCGATAAGTCATTTAAGTTTTTCATTATATTATTCTCGGAGGAGTATGAATGAAAAACAAAAGTTGAGTGTAATATGGTGAAGTTTTAATGTTTTAACCATATCGCTTTTTTATTTTATACGGTAAATGTGAAAAAAGTGTGACGAAATCACAAATACCTACCTCAATATTGCTAAAATTGTTTATTAAAGAACACATTGTTATAATTAGGAATGTTGGACAAAAGATTGTACTTTAAAGTGAAAGGAGAACAAATGGATAAACAGATTTATCGAAAGAAAATAACCTTTTGGTTACGCTTTTCTGGTTGGCTTTGCCTACTGCCTGCGTCTCTTTGGCTTTGGCTATATCAGGTTCTTACACCGTCAAATTATACAGGCTTAGCCATATGTGAATTGGTAATAATTATCTTATTTGCGGCTTTCATTTTAACAACCGCGAATAGTGAGTATTGGCTAAAAACTAAAAATATTTTTGGACTATTACTAATTACTTTGCTATTTGTCTCATTCTTAATTTTTATTCCTCTTTGCTTTGCCTATAATGATTGTCGAATATTGAACAATAGGTGATAAATTTTAAATTTAGTAAAAGATTAAGTAAACAGCTTTGTCTAGATAGATACAGTAGTACTATATTTAATAGTATATTTTATGTGTTTGATGTTAAGAAAGATATGAAGATATATGGTAAAAAAAGAAAAATCTGATTCCCGAAGCAAGCAAGTTGGGAAATTTGCTCTAACAACACTTGTTTATTGTGTTATTTTAATAGCACTAATTTATTTGTATCAATATAGCGGCCTAACTTCGGTTCACTTTATTTATAACGAATTTTAAGGTGGTATACAAAATGATTAAAGATGTAATTCGAAAAATTGATGAAGTTGCTTTAGCTGAGCCGGATCGGATAGCTTATGATTATCTAGGACAGACTAATACATATGCTGATCTCAAGCAACGTTCTGATGCTTGGGCACATAAAATTGCTACTTTATCAATTGCTCCTAAAAGTCCAATTATGATTTGGGGTGGTCAAGATTTTGAAATGATCGCTAGCTTTCTGGGATGTGTCAAAGCAGGACATGCATATATCCCGATTGCCAGCTATTCTAATGCTGAAAGAATTATAATGATTCAAGATGTTGCCAAAGCTGAAGCAATTTTAGCGATTGATGAACTTCCCGCAGTAGATTTATCTTCAATGCAGGTGATAAAGCCTAGTCAGGTTGAAAACGGCAATTTTTCGATTGATCCTTGTAATTTTGTTTCAGGTGATGATAACTTTTACATTATTTTCACTTCAGGAACAAGTGGCAAACCTAAGGGTGTTCAAATCAGTCATGAGAATTTACTTAGTTTTATTAATTGGGAGATGAGTGATTTTGATTTGCCAGATCATCCTAGTTTCCTTTCACAGGCACCGTATTCATTTGATTTATCAGTTATGAGCCTTTATCCGGCACTGGTTGGTGCAGGTAAGTTAGTTGTCTTACCACATGATGTAACAGAAAATTTCGCACAATTATTTGTGACAATGCCACAGCTTCATTTCAACATCTGGGTTTCAACACCATCTTTTGCACAAATGTGTTTTTTGGATAAAACATTTGATGGCAAGCACCATCCAGAGTTAACTCATTTTCTATTTTGTGGTGAGGAGTTACCTCATACGGAAGCAGCAATGTTGAAGAAAAAATTTCCTAAGGCACGTATTTTTAACACATATGGTCCTACAGAAACAACAGTTGCGGTTACTCAAGTTGAGATTACCGATGAAATTTTGGATAAATATGATCGTTTACCAATTGGTCGGGTTAAAGAAGATACAAAAATTATAATTGATAAGACCAAAGGTGATCAGCCTAATGAGGGTGAAATTATCATTTCTGGACCGAGTACGTCTAAGGGATATATGAATAATCCCGAAAAAACAGCTAAGGCTTTTTTCAAAAATTCTAATGATAAATATATGAGCCATCGTTCTGGAGATGAGGGATTCTTTGATCAAGATTTACTTTTTTATCGTGGTCGAATTGACTTTCAAATTAAATTTAATGGTTATCGAATAGAACTTGAGGAAATAAATCATTACATTGGTAAAAGTAAGCTAGTTGCCCATGGTGTAGCTGCTCCTAAATACAGTAAAGATCACACCGTTAAACAAATCGTAGCAGAAATTGAATTAAAAGAAGGTGTGAAAGAACAATATTCTGAAGAAGAAATCACTAAAAGAATTCGTGCCGATTTGGCAAAAAATTTAATGCCGTATATGATTCCTCAACGCTATGTTTATCGAGAAAAATTGCCAGTTTCCCAAAATGGTAAAGTTGATATTAAAGCGGTGATTAAGGAGGTCAACGAGTAGTGAATTTTAACTTCATAAACTTGCAGCCTTACGGGAATCCACAATACTTTATCTATTTAATGATAGGTTTAATTCCAATAATTTTGGGTTTGTATTACGGTCATCGGTTGAAGATCTATGAAGCAGCTTTTTCGCTTGTGTTCCTGTTTCTTATCTTTGATGGAGATAAATGGCAACAAGGGGTAAGTTTAATTATTTATTTGTTGTTTCAGTTGCTTGTTACTTATAGTTATCTTTATTATCGAAAAAATGGTAAGAATAGAACATGGATCTTTTATTTAGCTGTAGTTTTAGCAACGCTTCCGCTAGTACTCGTGAAGGTGCAAACAGCTTTTCCAAAGGCTAAAATTCCAGGGGTACTTGGATTTTTAGGGATTTCATACATTACCTTTAAAACAGTTCAGATAATCATGGAAGTGCGGGATGGCGCAATTAAAGAACTGAACTTAGGGACCTATTTACGTTTCTTATTGTTCTTTCCCACAATCTCATCAGGACCAATTGATCGTTACAGAAGATTTGCCAAAGAGTGTGATCTTGCTCCAAAACGTGATCAATATCTTACTGATTTGACTCTAGCGACACGCTATTTATTTCAAGGTTTTCTGTATAAGTTTATTTTGGGATGGTTTTTTGGAACATATTGGTTACCGAGAATTTCTAAACTAGCGTTAATTGTAGGAACGGCTAATGGAGGGTTGAAATTATCTTGGTGGCTAGTTGCTTATATGTATTGCTATAGCATGTATTTATTCTTTGATTTTGCAGGTTATTCATTATTTGCAGTGTCAATCTCATATTTCATGGGCATTCATACACCAGTAAACTTTAATAAACCGTTTATTTCGCAAAATATTAAAGAATTCTGGAATCGTTGGCATATGACGCTGTCTTTTTGGTTCCGTGACTACATTTACATGCGGTTTACCTTCTTTGCCATGAAGAAAAAATTGATTAAAAATCCGATTAGGTTATCACAAGTGTCGTATCTGCTACTATTTTTAGTAATGGGTTTTTGGCACGGGTTAACTTGGTATTATATTGTTTATGGACTATTTCATGCAATCGCGATTATTATTAATGATTATTGGATTAGGTTTAAGAAAAAGCATAAGGATCAAATACCATCAAATAAATTTACCAAATGGTTTGCAATTTTTATAACTTTTAATATTGTTTGTTTTAGTTTTTTGATTTTTTCAGGCTTTTTGAGCCAATTATGGTTTGGCTGGAAGTAAAGAAAAATTTTAGTTATTAGTTAGAGGTATAAATAATGGATACAAAAAAAGAAGTTTTAGCTGTTTTACAAGACTTAACTGGTGAAGATTTAACCGATCGAATGGATGAGAATATTTTTGATAATGGGTTAATGGATTCAATGGCAAGCGTTCAGATGTTGTTAAATTTACAGGAAAAGTTTGATATTGATGTACCGGTTTCCGAATTCGACAGAAACGAATGGGATACTCCAAACAAAATCGTTACAAAGGTGGAAAGTTTAGAAAATGAATAATAAACGCCGGCTGTGGCAAATTTTTGGCCCAGTTCTTTGCGCTTTTATCTTATTACTGGTTATTTTTCTGTTACCTTGGGAACGAACCTTTTCTAAGGACGCTATATACCAAGCAGCTAACTCGCAAACTACAACTATTTTTAAAGGTTCACGAATGAAGCAGAATGCTTTCGATGATAACTATGTGCCGTTTTATGGCTCAAGTGAGTTATCAAGACTTGACCCCCTGCATCCGAGTGTATTAGCAGAAAAATATCATCGTAATTATCGACCATTTTTGCTAGGTGGTCCAGGTAGCCAATCTTTAGCGCAGTTTTTAGGTATGCAAGGTACTGCCAAGCAGTTAAAGAATAAAAAGGCAGTTGTGATTATTTCTCCGCAATGGTTTACTAAAAATGGTCAAAATTCAGATGCATTTGCGTTATATTATTCGCCATTGCAAGCTTGTAATTTTCTTTTAGGAATTAAGCAAGATAATTTAACAAATCGTTATGCTGCTAAGCGTTTTCTACAAATGCCAGAGGTAAAGGGTGTAATTAAGTCAGGAATGAAACGAATAGCTAATGGCAAACAGCTGACAGCTACACAACGTTTTATTCTTGAAAACCAGAGAAGAATGCTTAATAACGAAGACAAATTCTTTAGTACATTCCAATTGCGTGATCGGATTAAAAAGATCAATGAACATGCACGTCTCTTGCCAAATACATACTCGGTTGCAGCGCTTAATAAAATAGCTAAGTATCAGGCTGCTATTCATACCAATACCAATGATTTTGGTATTAATAATCGATTCTTTAAGACACGACTAAATAAGAGAACTTTAATTAAGCTGAAGGGTAGCCAGCGTAATTTCGATTATACTAAGTCTGTTGAATATAGTGATTTTGAATTAATGCTACACCAATTTGCTAAACAACATACTAATGTATTATTTATTATTCCACCAATTAATGAAAAATGGGCAAACTATACGGGTTTATCACAAACAATGTATCAGAAGTCTGTTTCTAAGATTAAGTACCAATTAGCTAGTCAGGGTTTTGATAATATTGAGGATCTATCTAAACGTGGTAGTGAGAAGTACTTTATGGAGGATACAATTCATCTCGGTTGGCGTGGATGGGTAGCTGTTGATCAAGCAGTTAAGCCATTTATGGAAGAAAAGAATGTTTCATACAAATATAATTTGCATAATTATTTCTTTTCTAAAAAATGGCAAAATAAACCATACCAAATTAGTGTAACTGATAATACTCCAGTAAATGGTAGTCAAAAAGAATCTTTAAAAGGAAATTAGTGCGCCAGCAAATTGATTCTTTAGGGATCAAAGGCTCAGTTTTAGTTATAAAAAATGGCAAGACTTTGCTTGATTATGCTTTAAATAATGCAACTGACACTAGTTATTTGATTAATTCGGTTCAAAAGTCGATGACAGCAGCGATGCTGATGCGGTTAGTGCAAGCAAGAGAATTAAGTTTGCAAGATCGGCTTAGTAAATTTTATCCTGAAATTCCGGGTGCTCAAAAAATTACGATCAAAAATTTGTTAACAATGACGGCTGGTCTTGATTTAAAACCTGGGGAAAAGTTAGGACAAAAAAAATTTAAATCAGATCAAGATAATATTCAGGCTGATGTTCAAAAAACGGTTTTTGTGCCTAAAATGTTAGGCAAGTGGTACTATAGCTCATTAAATTATGTTTATTTATGTGGTATCATGACAAAAATTACAAAACAGAGCTATGAACAACTGTTTCGAGATGCTTATGTTGTCCCTCTAGGATTAAGACATACTGAATTTTTATGGTCGAAATCAGATAGAATTGTTGCTACTAAGTTGGTGCCGGGGATGATATATCATAAAGGATATTATGAAACGGTTAAGCATCAAGCAGCACTAAAGGCGGCTCGGAATGAATTAGGTGCTGGATCTATTGTAATGTCAAATCAAGATATTGCTAAGGTAATGCACTATATTCTAGCTGGTAAATTTTTAACAAGTAAAAGTCGTAAATTGCTTTATAAAGTAAGTCCGCCACTGTCTTATAATGGTGGCTTGTATAATAATAATCTGTTAAAAACGAAGACTGCTAATGGAGCTGGAGAAGGGTACTATACTTTTATGCGTAGTACCAATGATGCAAAAACAATGATAATTATCCAATCGAATAAGACTCGGAATGGTGAGTTTTCTGTGTTAAAAAAGCAGATCGATAAAATTATGGTACAATTACTCAACCCTATAGTAAAATGAATAAATCTTGTCTTTTAGTTGATTGCATGCTAGAATTTTGTTGTGCCGTCATAGGGAAATAGATATTTTCTCCGGTAGCGAAAATGTGATTTTCTATTTATGTGGTCAGGTGACGGTACAACACTGTGTGAGCTTAGTTCCGATGTTGGTGGAACTAGGCTTTTTGTATATTCTTTGCAAAATTTTGGCAGTGTACGCTAAAATGATGAGTATAACTCATAAGGAGGTTATTATGAATAGAGCTGAATTAAAAAAACAAGCTAAACAAGAGCTTCGGGGAAATTGGGGATGGGCAACCATACTTGGCTTGGTAATGTTATTAATTAATGGCGTTCTGTATGGTCAAGATCTTAAAGAATACACTGTTAGCCTAGCTAGTGGTAATTTTACAACTTGGAGTAAGTCTGCTAGTTCCATTGCCAGTAGCGGAGGTAAATTTGCATTAAGTTTTATCAGTGGCTTTTTTATGTTAAGTTTGGTAATTACATTTTTAAATTTAACAAGAGGCCGAAAATTCAATCTTGGCAAGGCAATTTTTGCAGTGTTTACTGATGGTAGATTCATCCCAGAATTATTAAACTATCTTTTTAACTGTATCTTTACGTATTTATGGGCACTATTATTGGTGGTTCCAGGAATTATTAAAGGTTATTCATACGCGTTAACACCATATATTGTCAATGATTTGGTCGAAAGTGGTAAAGAAGTAAAAATGACAACGGGTATTACTGAAAGTCGGTACTTGATGTCAGGATATAAGTGGCAATTATTTATGCTAGACTTAAGTTTTATTGGTTGGTATATTGTGGCATTTATAACTTTGGGAATTGGTTTAATTTGGGTAGTACCATATGTTCAAACAACTAAAGCAAACTTTTATCGGCAACTAGCTGGTGATCAATTTAGATAAAAAATAAACTAAGCAAAATTTAATCTTACGATTAATTCTGATCTAGCTAAGTTAAGACTGTGTTCTGATATTTTATCAGGACATGGTCTTTTTAATTATAGCTTGTCTTACAGTAATGTTATTGAAACTGCAGATTATTGGATAAATTATTATTTAAAATTAATAGACTAATTAGAGGCGAAATGCCTCTTTTTTATATAAAAATTAAATGAATATAATCAGTAAATAAGTATATTAAATTGATAATCTATTGATCAACTTTTGTTATCTAAATGGATAAAAAAGATTATCGAAAATACCATTTTTTAGATAATTGCTTTTTGTAATAATAAATATTGTAATTTCATGAAAGCGCTTTTTATAGATATTACAATTGTTGCAAAAGGAGAATAATTATGGAAAATCCAGCAATAAATGTTAATTCAGAAATTGGCAAATTAAAAACTGTATTGTTGAAACGTCCAGGCGCGGAAGTTGAAAATATTACTCCAGATACAATGGAGAACCTTTTATTTGATGATATACCATTTTTAAAAATAGCCCAAAAAGAACATGACTATTTTGCAGAAACACTTAGAAAAAACGGCGTTGAAACCTTGTATATCGATGAACTTGCTGTTGAAACATTATCACAAAGTTCTGAAATTAAGCAGGAGTTTATTAATCGTTATCTTGATGAGCATGGATATGATTCTGGAGTAACATATGATGTTTTACAAGACTATCTAAACAGTTTCGATGTACATGATATGGTAACAAAATTATATAGTGGTGTACGTCGTAATGAAATCGATATGGATTTACGAAATGAAACTTTGCATGATTTAGCGGGTAGCGATGCAAATGATCCTTTTTTACTTGATCCATTGCCTAATGCATATTTCACTAGAGATCCACAAGCTTCAATTGGTTCAGGAATAACAATTAATCACATGACTTTTAAAGCTCGTCAACCAGAGTCATTATTTACAGAATTTGTTATGAAGTATCATCCTCGTTTTGCAGGTCATGTAAATGTATGGAGAAATCGTAATCACAATACTCGAATTGAGGGTGGTGATGAACTAGTTTTAAATGATCATGTTTTAGCTATTGGGGTTTCGCAGAGAACATCATCTAAATCGATTGAAGGTTTAGCAAAAGAACTGTTCTCTAATAGTGATAGTCATTTTGATACTGTTGTTGCTATAGAGATTCCTCATAATCATGCAATGATGCATTTAGATACAGTATTTACAATGGTTAACAAAGACCAATTTACTGTCTTCCCAGGGATTATGGATGAAGCTGGTAAAATGAATATTTTTGTCATGACACCAGGTGAAAACGGCAAAATAAACATGGAACATCATACTGATTTGAGTGAAACCTTAAAGCAAGTATTACATCTTTCAGAGTTAGATTTAATTCTAACTGGAAACGGTGACGATATTGTTGCACCAAGAGAGCAATGGAATGATGGTTCAAACACATTAACTATTGCACCAGGTGAAGTTGTAACTTATAACCGTAACTACGTAAGTAATGAAATTTTACGTGAACATGATATTTTGGTTCACGAAGTTATTTCAAGTGAGTTGTCTAGAGGGCGTGGTGGTCCTCGTTGTATGTCCCAACCACTATGGCGTGAAGATTTATAAAACTAAAGTTTTAATAAAAAAGGAAAAGTAATATGGCTATTAATTCAGTATTTCAAGGTCGTTCATTGTTAGCAGAGAAAGATTTTACCCCAGGTGAAATTCAATATTTAATTGATTTAGGATTACATTTAAAAACTCTACAACAAAATCATATACCGCATCATTATTTAGAGGGTAAAAATATTGCATTGTTATTTGAAAAAACATCAACAAGAACTAGATCTGCTTTTACAACAGCAGCTATTGAACTGGGAGCCCATCCAGAATATTTAGGTGCTAATGATATTCAATTAGGCAAGAAAGAGTCAGTTGAAGATACTGCTATTGTTTTAGGACGAATGTTTGATGGAATTGAATTTAGAGGATTTAAGCAATCTGATGTAGAAGAATTAGCTAAATACTCAGGTGTACCTGTTTGGAATGGGTTAACAGATCAATGGCATCCAACACAAATGATTGCAGATTTCATGACAATTAAAGAAAATTTTGGTCATTTACGTGGCTTGACTCTAGCTTTTGTTGGTGATGGACGTAACAATATGGCTAATTCATTATTAGTTACAGGAGCTATGTTAGGAGTAAATATTCGTATAGTTGCTCCTGAAGAATTACATCCTTCTCAAGAAGTTGTAGATTTGGCTAATAAATTTGCTGCGGAATCAGGAGCAAAATTGCTAGTTACAGCAGATATTGATGAAGGTGTAAAGAAAGCTAATGTTATCTACACTGATGTTTGGGTTTCAATGGGAGAGTCAGATTGGGAGAATAGAGTTAAATTATTAAAACCATATCAGGTTAATATGGAAATGATGAAAAAGACTGGTACAAGTAAAGAGGAATTAATTTTTATGCACTGTCTGCCAGCATTTCATGATACTAATACTGAATATGGTAAGGAAGTTGAAGAAAATTACGGGATTACTGAAATGGAAGTAACTGATGAAGTTTTCCGTAGTGAATATGCACGTCAATGGGATGAAGCTGAGAATCGTAAGCACTCCATTAAGGCAATAATGGCTGCCACTTTAGGCAACATGTTTATTCCATCTGTACCAGAATTGGAAAAGGCAGGAAAATAATTATGTCTGATACTAAGGAGAATGGAATTGCTCTACCTGCCTTAGTTGCTTTAGTTGTTAGTTCGGCAATTGGTTCAGGTATCTTTGATTTACCTTCAACTTTAGCTCAATCTGCTACGCCTGGTGCAGCTTTGGTAGCATGGGCAATTACGGGTGTAGGTATTTTAATGCTAGCTTTGTGCTTAAATAGTTTGGTTTTAAATAAGCCTGAATTAACTGGAGTGTCAGACTACGCTAGAGCAGGTTTTGGTGATTTCGCTGGATTTATTTCTGGTTGGGGCTACTGGCTATCTTCATGGCTAGGAAATGTTGCTTTTGCAACGATGTTAATGTCATCTTTAGGATATTTTTTTCCACCACTAAAATCTGGCAATAGTCTAAGTGCAATTATTGTGGCTTCAATTATTTCTTGGGCACTGACAATTTTAGTTACACGTGGGATTGAATCAGCAGCTATTATTAATGCAATTGTGACAGTCACTAAAATGATCCCGATCTTTGCATTTGTAGTAATTGCAATTATTAGTTTTAAAATGGGAGTATTTACAAATCATTTTTGGGCTAATATGTCTTCTAATTTTAATGGAAGTGTGACGTATTCTTCGGCGACTGCTACAGGCATATTTACCCAAATTAAAGGTTGCATCATGGTAATGATGTGGGTGTTTGTAGGTATCGAAGGTGCGACAACAATGGCTGCACGTGCTAAGAAAAAGTCGGATGCAGGTAGGGCGACTATTATTGGATTGTTTTCTCTTCTAACTATTTATGTTGTTGTGTCTATTTTACCTTACGGCTATTTACCACTATCTAAGTTACAAACCATGCGTCACCCTGTTTTACTTTATTTATTTAAGGAAATGACTGGACCGATAGGAGGAGCATTTATTGCTATAGGTTTAATTATATCGATTTTAGGTGCCTGGTTATCATGGACAATGTTACCAGTTGAGGCTACATCATTAATGGCAGAACAAGGTCTTCTTCCTAAATGGTTTGGCAAATTAAATAAGCATCGCTCTCCAGCTAATTCTTTATGGTTAACAGAAATTTTAATTCAATTATTTTTAATTACACTATTGTTTACAGATCAGGCATATAATTTCGCATATTCTTTATGTACATCTTCAATTGCCGTTTGTTACGCCTTGGTTGGTGCATATCAATTAAAATTAGGGTTACAAAATAGAAACTCTCATATGATTCTACCAGGGTTTATAGCTTTGGCTTTCGAAGTAGTAGGAATGATTTTTGCTGGTTTACAGTATTTATGGCTATGTACGATTGCTTATTTAATTGGTTTTGTTTTGTACTATCGTGCAAGAAAAGAGAATGGTCAATCTATAAGTAACGTTGAATGGATATTAATGATTATTATTGGCATTTTGGCAGTAGCAGCAATAGTTGCATTGATAATGGGTAAATTGAAAGCATAATGAAGTATTAGGAAGTATAAAATATGAAAAAAATTGTTGTTGCATTAGGTGGTAATGCAATTTTAACAGATGATCCATCTGCACAAGCTCAACAAGCAGCGCTAATGAAGACAGCTGATTTTTTAACAGATTTCATTGCTCAGGGTAATATTCAATTAGTTATTACTCACGGCAATGGACCACAAGTTGGTAATTTATTATTGCAAGAGCTTGATGGTAGTTCAGATAGTAATCCAGCTATGCCATTAGACACAGTAGGTGCGATGACTCAAGGTGAGATTGGCTTGTGGTTAGCTAATGCATTAAATATGAGCGCATCGCATCGACATCTGCCAATAAATGTATCTACTGTTTTAACCAGAGTTGTAGTTGATGAGCAAGATAGTGCATTTAATAATCCATCTAAACCGATCGGTCCGTTCTACACGAAGGATGAAGTAGATACTATTAAAGAAGAACACCCAGATTGGGAAATAGTAGAAGATGCAGGGCGTGGATTTAGAAGAGTTGTGCCGTCTCCTAAGCCAGGTAGTATTCTTGAAGCCGACTCAATTAAACTATTAGTTGAAAATAATACAACACTAATTGCTAGTGGAGGCGGGGGAGTACCTGTTGTTAAACATGATAATAAAATCAGTGGAATTGAAGCTGTAATTGATAAAGACTTTTCAGCTGCTAAGTTAGCGGAGTTAGTTGATGCTGATGAATTGATAATTTTAACGGCTGTAAAGTATGTAACTTTAAACTATCAAAAACCTAATCAAACAGATTTACATGAAGTTAAAGTATCACAAATGAAACAATATTTAACAGATAATCAATTTGCAAGTGGATCAATGAAGCCAAAAGTAGAAGCAGCAGTTTCATTTGTTGAAAAAACAAATCGTAAAGCAGTGATTACATCTCTTGATAATGTTGGATCATATTTAAATAATAATGATGGTACTATAATTATTCCAGATTAGATTAAGATTATATCAGCATAAAAATAAAGTCTATTTAAGTTATTTAATTGCCTATTTGTAAATAGTAAATTATATTATGAAAATTCGTTATACAATAGGAGAAAGTAAATATGCTTGAAAAATTTATGCATGAGTGGTTATACGTTTCAGATTATGATGTACCTGTTGCAAACAATGGTTTTAGCGGGCGAGCAAAAATTAATGGCGTAGATCTGGAACAGAAATATATTGCGCTGGTAGCTACATCTAATTATAACAATTTGCCTGAATGGCGTTTAGCATTTAATTTGGATAAAAATAAACGAGTTTATGTTATGAAACCACAACACAAATCTAACTTTTTAGCAATTTTGCCCAAAAAAGTTTATGTTGGTATAGGGAAACATCATTTTGATTTATCGGGAAGTATTAAGGAAGCCTTATTTTCGTTAATGCTAACTAATAAATTTGATTCTATTGTTCATTACGATGAAATCGCTAATATGTATATTATTGCACATTCAACATTAGATTATCCGTTATTACGTAAGCGATTAAGTCAAATTGATGAGGATACACAATTAACTTTATGGTTGTATGCAAAGAATCAGGTGTCAATTTCATCGCTTGCACAAATGTTAATGGTGCATCCCAAAACAGTTGAGTATCGCTTGCAAAAAATTAAGTCTTTAACTGGATTTGATCCACGTAAGGGAATAGATCTAATACCTTTAGTGGTTTCCTATATAAAAGAAAAAACTGAAAATATACATATACTCGAAACTGAATTGCAAAGTTTTTCTAATGAAATGTTACCTAGAGATAAAACAATCTCTGTGAGTACTAATAATTAAGTTATTTTAACTATAATCTAAAACTCCTTAAATAATATAATCAAGTGTTCGGAAAAACTAGTTTCTGAAACCTAAAAATAGATCAAGTATTCCTTTAGGAAAATCTTGATCTATTATTTTTCTTAAAATAGCTCTTTCTTCTCTGCATTTCTACTTCAATATTGGCTTAAATTCATCATCATAAACATTAAACTAATATCGGTTTCTACTTTTTCTTTCCGCGTATTGGATTAGGACAAAGAGTAGGATCTTGAGCATCATTGTTGGATGGTAAGCTGGTCTACAAGTATTTGGCCTGTGATATGATTTTGATACATGAAAAGCACACCTTTTTTGTGATGAATTAATAATATCAATACAGTGAAATATAGACTAGTATGTTAGTTAAGTTGTCAAAGGTGTCGAAAAATTACTGAAACTGGAAATTTGTTTACGAAGATAATTAAGAGCGGCGCAATTTTAGAGCCATAAATTTCTTGTAAGTATTTTATCTAACCACCATCTTCTGGAAAGATAGTGGCAAGCTATATTACGCTTAAAATTCAGCCATTAAAGGAAATTAAATCGCCCAGTGGCTAAACGAGAATGCTTAGCCAAGCATTCTGCGTTAGTGCTGAAACACTAGCGATTAAAAAAAGCATTGCTGCCAATCATGATGCCCATAATGGTTACCAAAGCAATGAATAATGGGGGTTGTCTTTTTTATAAATTACACCTTTACTGAATAAATAACTTCAATAATTATGGTTTAAACTGGTATAAAAAAACTTAAATTACAATTTGGAAGCGGTTTTAAGTATGCTATAATTTTGACGTAGGCTAATTTAGCAAATTGCCGAAAGGAGAAAAAGATGAACAAAGTTACAGTTATTGGCAGCATTAATCTTGATACCAATCTGCGTGTTGAGCGCATGGTTAAGCCGGGGGAAACTATTCATGCTAAGGAACATTATTCAGCCGCTGGTGGTAAGGGTGCCAATCAGGCAGTGGCAGCTGCGAGGTCGGGTTGTGTGACTAGCTTTATCGGGGCTGTTGGTGATGATGCACCGGGTACCGAGATGTTAGACTTGCTTAAACAGGAAAAAATTGATATTTCTGGAATTACTACGATTAAGAATGAGTCAACTGGTCAAGCCTTTATTTCGGTTGATGATGAAGGGCAAAACTCAATTACGATTTATGCTGGTGCCAATTATGATTTTCATGTCAAGGATATTGATAAAAAAAGCAAATTGATTTCTAGCAGTGACTTTGTGATTGCGCAATTTGAAACTCCGGTAGAAGCAACAATTAAGGGGTTTGAAATTGCTCGTGCTAATGGGGTCAAGACAATTTTAAACCCTGCGCCAGCAATGGCTAAGATTCCGGCAGAGTTGCTTAGGTTAACTGATATGATTGCACCAAATGAGACAGAAGCTGAGACAATTACCGGAGTACATGTTGCTGATAAAACTAGTGCTCGCCAAGCTGCCGTTAAATTGCATGAGTTAGGTGTTAAGGCAGTAATTATTACGATCGGTTCAAAAGGTGCTTTTTATGATTTTGACGGGCAGAGCGAGTTGGTCCCAGCATTTAAGGTCAAGGCAGTTGACACGACTGCTGCTGGGGATACTTTTATTGGTTCCATGTCTAGTTTATTAAAACCAGATTTTTCTAACTTGCATGAGGCGATAATTTTTGCCAACAAGGCATCATCATTAACAGTGCAACGGTATGGTGCTCAACCATCAATCCCATACAAGAAAGAAATCGATCAAGTTAAGTAGTCTTGATAGTAGAAAGTGAAGCAACATGAAAAAAACAAAGGTAATTAATTCAGATTTGTCACGTGTAATTGCAACAATGGGTCATTTTGATAAATTAGCAATTGGTGACGCGGGCACGCCAGTTCCTAAGGGCACAGAAAAAATTGACTTAGCCGTAACTAAGGGAATTCCTAGTTTTATGGATGTCTTAAACAATGTGCTTGAGGAATTAGAAATTCAACGAATTTTTTTAGCTAGTGAAATTAAAACGGAAAATCCCGAAATGTTGGCTAAAATTAAAAAGCGTCTACCAGACACACCAATTGAATTTATTACTCATGAGGAATTAAAGGAAAGCCTGAAGGACTGCAAGGCTTTTGTTAGAACTGGTGAAATGACGCCATTTGCAAATATTTTACTTGAAAGTAACGTTGTTTTTTAAATTAGGAGAAAAAATTGAATACAACAGCATTATTAGTTGGTCTAGGCCCACTTTTGGGCTGGGGTTTATTTCCAACAATTGCTTCAAAAATTGGTGGTAAACCTGCTAACCAAATCTTGGGAACGACTTTAGGAACTTTTATTTTTGGTTTAGTTTATGCCCTTATCGGTGGTTATACAATGCCAACGGGTTCGGCATTATTATTGTCGATTATTTCCGGTATTGGTTGGGCCAGCGCGGAAATTGTTACCTTTATGTCGTTTGGCTTGGTTGGCTCATCGCGGGCAATGCCAATTACGACGGCCTTTCAATTATTAGGTGCTTCATTATGGGGTGTCATTGCTTTAGGTAATTGGCCGGGGATTCCTGCTAAAATTATTGGGACGATTGCTTTAGTGGCGATTATTATTGGTGCCTATATGACAGTTTGGTCCGAAAAAAAAACCGCGCAAAAGTCAAGCTTACTGAAAAAAGCGACGATTTGGTTGTTATTTGGTGAAATTGGTTACTGGGCTTACTCAGCAGCTCCACAAGCAGCGCACGTTGATGGTCAACACGCATTTTTGCCGCAAGCAATAGGGATGTTATTAACAGGAATTGTTTATGGCATTTATGTTGCAATTAAAAATAAAGATGAAAACCCGTTTACGGAAATTGTTTCTTATAAACAAATTTTTGCTGGTTTCTTTTTTGCCTTTGCAGCTTTGACCTACCTGATCTCGGCACAGCCCAACATGAACGGACTAGCTACTGGTTTTGTTTTATCTCAGACTTCGGTTATCTTAGCGACATTGACTGGTATTTGGTTTTTAGATCAGAAAAAGACTAAGAAAGAGATGGCAGTTACGATTGCTGGGTTGGTGATTATTTTAATTGCTGCTGCGGTAACAGAATTTGTCTAACTAAAAACAAACGAAAATAAACAACCAATAAAAGAAAAGTAGCTAGGAAAAACTAGATACTAAAATGATGCTCAAGATCCTACTCTTTGCCCTAATCCAATACGCGAAAAGAAAAAAGTAGAAACCGATATTGGTTTAATGTTTATGATGATGAATTTAAGCCAATATTGGAGTAAAAATGCAGAGAAGAAGGAGCTATTTTAAGAAAAAATAATAGATCAAGATTTTTTCTAAAGGAATACTTGATCTAATTTTAGGTCTAAAAAGCTAGTTTTCCGGATACTTACTTTTAGTTTAAGTTAAAAAAAGCAGGATATTTCCTGCTTTTTTTATGCTAAATACTTATATATTTAAATCATCAATATTGTTTGGAAATAATCTACCAGAATAATTTGAACTTGTATTATCATTTTCACGAAGTGCTTCTTTGATCTGGCTGGAACTCAGATGATCAATTAAATATGCTTTTAATGCTTTATTAGTTAATGTATCCAAGTCAATATCATATGTCTTTAAATATTTTGCTGCCAGCTTTTCAACTTTTTCATTTAACTCGATTTTTCTTTTACTCATTTTTTCACCCTCTAAAAATCAATTCTATTATAACATTTTATGTTTATCTAATAAAAAAATAATAAGAGTAAACTATATGTGAAGATTGCTGAAAAATCATAAAGAGAGTATTATTTTAATTCAAATATATAATTAAAAGGGGATTAGCAAATGTTAGATTATGCAGCTAGATTTATATTGAAAATTCGTTCGAATCCCTTTTTTAGAGCTATTCAGCGAACACTTGTTATGCTGATGCCAATTGCGGTGCTAGGTTCGTATTTTAAACTGATTCTTGACTTGATTTTCTCACCAGAAGGTATGGTTTACAATATTTTTGGGTTAGATAAAATCATCCCAGATCATTTATGGTATGCGGGATTATTTGTAAGCCGAGGAATGATTGAGGTAACTTTTGGTGTATTTGGAGTTTATGCATGCTTTTTTATGGCACGTTATACAGCTCATATTTATCATAAAGATGCAACTTTAGCGGGCCTGACTAGCGTCATCATTTTACTCTTTTGTTCTTATGGGTCTACAAGTGGCCAGCGATCAGGGAATGTGTATTCTTCTGGAATACTCCAGATAAACTCTGTCTTTATTTCTTTAGTTGTGGGTTATATGGTAGGACAAGTTTTCCACTTGCTAGGTAAAGAATATTTACCAGTAAAAGTAGAAAGTACTAAAATTATTCGACAACGTGCATGGGATGCATTGCTACCAGCAATGGTTTCACTGAGCATAGGAATTATATTGGGTATAATTATTTATGAATTACAATTAAAAGTCATAAATTCTGCTAGTTTCAGCGAAATAGTTAGTCGTGTTCAAACTACTAATAATATTGGTGAAGTTATAATTTTGACAATTGTGATCACATTTTTGAATTGGATCGGTATTGGTTTTCCATTAAGATCAATCGGTGAATCACTTAATAATGCATATACAGCTGAAAATATGACAGTTGCTTTTCAACATGGCAATTCATGGAATGTTCCATATAAATTTTTAGGTAGTTCATTAATAAATAGCTATGGAGTAATGGGGGGAGCGAGTGTACTTTTAGCGATCATAGTTTTGCTTTTGCTACAACATAATAATCCCGAAATTGAGGCAATAGCCAAGGTTAATCTCTTGCCAGCTGCTTTTAGTTCAACAATTGGATTGGCCGTGGGTCTGCCTATATTGCTGAATCCCATTTTTTTAATTCCCAGTATGTTAATCCCAGTAATTAATATACTGTTGGCAGCTGGAGGAATTTATTTCCATTTAATTCCAGTTTGTGTATACCCGATTTTGAAAGGAACCCCTGGAATTTTAATTTCGTTTTTTGGGACAAATGGTAACTGGTCTGCTTTGTTTTTTACGATTTTGTTATTCATACTAGATATAGCAATGTTATGGCCTATTATTAAAATTAATGAACTAGTAGATTTAAAGCTAAGATCCAAGGAAAGGGGGACTATTAATGCACAAAAATCCTAATTTTAAATGGTTAATATTATTATTACTAATATTATTACTCCTAGCTGTTCCCAGTTATGTTTGGATGAAAAAAGAAAATAATGCGCGTGCACAAAGAAGTAAATCGCAACTTTCTCCCGTAATTATGGTTCCAGGATCAAGTGCAACGACGGAACGTTTTAATGAACTAATTGACCTACTTAATCAATCGTCGGAAAATCATCATAGTGTGATGAAAATCACTGTTTCACGTGAATCAAAATTGTCCTATAGCGGCACAATTGGGAAAAATGATTTAGAACCGTTTATTATTATTGGCTTTGCTAATAATAAAGATGGGTATGCAAATATAAAAAAACAGGCAACTTGGCTTGATACAGCCTTTGACTCACTGATGCATAATTACAAATTTAATAATTTTAAGGCTTTTGGTCATTCTAATGGTGGGTTGATTTGGACTTATTGGTTAGAACATTATTATTCACAGTACAATGGTGAAACTAAAATGAAGCGTTTATTAACGTTGGGTACTCCGTATAATTTTACAGAAACAAACACTGATAATCGTACGCAGATGTTGGCTGATTTTGTAAAGAATCGTTCAAAATTACCAAAAAATTTGAGAGTTTATTCTCTATCGGGGGGTAAAGATTATGACTCCGATGGAATAGTTCCCGAAAGTAGCGTGGCTGCAGGAAAGTTCATTTTTCAAAATCAGGTTAAAGCATATACAGCTATGACAGTAACTGGTAAGGAAGCAGATCATTCCGATTTACCACAGAATAAGCAGGTAGTGCAAACTATTCGACAATATTTGCTTCACCAGTCTAGAAAATTTGAAAATAAAGGGAAGGATATTCAAAAGTGAGATATCAAAAACAGCCTACGCATATCGAAGTAATTGGTGGTCGTGTTAATAATTTAAAAAATATTAATGTTGATATTCCCTTGCATCAATTTGTTGTAATTTCTGGGCTTAGCGGATCTGGTAAGTCCAGTCTCGCAATGGGAATTTTGTATTCCGAAGGAGCAAGACGTTATCTGGATTCCCTTGCAACTTATACTCGTCGCCGAATTAGTCAGGTGGGGAAAGCAAATGTGGATGAAGTAAAGCATATTCCCTCAGCACTGGCTTTAAAGCAGCGACCGACGGTTCCTGGCATACGTTCAACAGTTGGAACAGTAACGGAAATTTTTAATATTCTGCGGCTGATTTTTTCACGGTTGGGGTCACCAGTTTGTCCTAATGGCCATCGTCTTATGCCAACTATTAAAATTGCGCAAGCGATGGATTTAAGTGGTGAAGCAATGGGACGAATTAATTGTCCTGTATGTGGAGTCCAGTTTTATGCTTTTAGTGCTGAAGACTTCGCCTTTAATTCAGATGGCGCATGTCAAACTTGTCAGGGATTGGGTCAGGTAGAGCAGCTTGATGACAAAAAAATTGTTGCCGATGAAAATTTATCTTTAGAAAATGGGGCGATTGCAACTTGGCAAATTCCAGGTCGTAATTGGATGTGGCGGATTGCTCGTGAACTTGGTGTGAGAACCGACGTTCCTTACCATGAATTAACAACTAGAGAACGAGAAATAGTTTTACATGGACAAGAACGTAAAGTGCCGGTAGATATTCCCACTTCGACGGGACGTGTTTATCATTTGGATGCTCTATATGAGAATGCTTATAATGCAGTAATTAATTCGCGCAAAACAACTAAATCTGAACGTGGACTTGAGCGTATTAATACTTTTTATCACTTTAGTACCTGTCCAAGGTGCCATGGTTATCGAATTGATCCAAGCCGCTGGCAGCAATTGGTTGCTGGGAAAAGTATTGTGGCAGCTGAACAATTAACGTTGGGTGAGTTACCACAATACTTAGACAAAATTAAACAGGAATTACCCATAGAAATGCAAGATTTAGCGGAAAATCTATTGGGCGAATTATTGCATCAAGTTACACCATTATTAAAATTAGGTTTAGATTATCTAAGTCTTGATCGACCTGCCAATAGCTTGTCAACCGGTGAATTACAGCGAATTCAACTGGGGCGAACTTTAAGAACGGAAACTACTGGTGTACTCTATGTATTGGATGAGCCATCGGTAGGATTACATCCGGCTAACATAGACGGATTAATTGATATTTTTCATGAGCTTGTTAATCAGGGGAATTCTCTAGTAGTTGTTGATCATGAAACTGCAATTATTGATGCGGCTGATTGGGTAATTGAAATTGGTCCAGGCTCTGGCAGTCAAGGCGGACAAGTTATTTCTCAAGGAACGCCCAATCAGCTTAAACAAGATTCAAATTCATTAATAGGACCATATTTAACCGGAACTGCACAGTTGTTAGTGCGGGAACCAGCTTCAAAACAGCAACTCTTTAAGCAAGGTAAATTAGACTTTACGGTTGACCATCATTTTAATCTTAATAATGTTCATGTCCAAATTCCGCTGGGCAAAATGACGGCGGTTACTGGTTTCTCTGGAGCCGGAAAAACTACATTAATTCTCGATGCTTTGCTTCCGGTCTTAAAGGCACAAAAAGCGCATAAAAGCACTCCAAGCTGGGTTACAGATTTATCTGCAACTGGGATTAATAATGTAGTCAGTGTTGATTCTACTCCTGTAGGTAAGAATCAGCGCTCAACGGTTGCAACTTATACTGATATCATGAATAATTTACGCCAATTGTATGCACGTCAGCCATTAGCCAAGCAGTTACATTATCCAGCTTCGTACTTTTCATACAATAATAAGCAGGGAGCATGTCCAGCTTGTGGTGGTAGTGGCGTGATTGCACTAGACATACAGTATTTACCCGATATAGTTGAAACTTGTTCTTTATGTAATGGTCATCGCTATAATAAAGAAGTTTTACAAGTTAAATGGCATAACCTGAGCATTGCTGATGTACTCGCTTATTCTGTGGATGAAGCTTTAAACAAGAAGCTATTTAAGGGTGAAACCAAAATCTTGCAAACAGTGACCACTCTGCATGAAATGGGATTGGGGTACCTACACTTAGGCGAAGCGACTCCTGCATTATCCGGTGGAGAAGCGCAACGATTAAAATTAATCAAGCATTTGCATCGTCAGCAAAAGGGAACTTTGTTTGTTTTTGATGAGCCTACAGTTGGCTTACATCCACAAGATGTGAGAACTCTGCTAAAAGTCTTGCAAAAATTGCTGGATCATGATGCAACCATTATTACTATTACCCACGATTTAGATATGATGGCAAATAGTGATTATATGATCGACTTGGGACCACGAGGTGGAAAAAATGGTGGTCAAATTGTAGCTGATGGTACACCTCGTGATATTCTTCCAAAGCAGGCCAGTCTAACAGCAGGATATTTGCAAAAACATTTAAAATTATATCAAAAATAATCTTAATGCTTTAAGGATAACCAATTAATGACTATCTTTAAAGCTTTTTCTATTTAAGATTGATCTTAGACTTAGTTGTGGAAAAATAAGACATATCTCTTGCACTCTGTGGATAACCTGCTAAAATATAAAGTATAAGAAATTAGCACTCATAGCTTTTGAGTGCTAATAAATAATTTATAACCTATGTAAGGGGTGGCTATATATGACATATTTTGACAATGAATTTGATAATTTGTTTAATGAATTAAACAATTCCTTCTTTAATGATAGTAATAATAGTAACGGATCAATTCCAATTCATTATTCAGGCAGTATGAATATGGCACCGCAAAATCTGAACACTAATGGTCAAGCACAACAGAAAAAGCCTATCGGTGTCGATCTAGTTGAACAAGCCAAAAATAATAAATATGATCCAGTGATTGGACGAGACGAACAGATTCAAGAGGTTATTGAAATTTTAAGTCGGCGCAAGAAGAATAATCCAGTGCTAATTGGACCGGCTGGAGTTGGTAAAACCGCAATTGTTGAAGGGTTAGCCCAAAAGATTGCTCAAGGCGATGTTCCCGAAAAGATGAAGGATAAGCATATCATTGCAATTAATATTAACGATATGGTTGCCGGTTCTAGTTTGCGGGGCAGCTTTGAAGAACGCTTGAAAAAAGTAATCGATGAGGCTAAAAACAATCCTAATATCATTCTATTTATTGATGAATTGCATAATATTGTTGGCGCAGGGTCAACAGATTCGGAAAATAATAGTGGCGATGCCTCTAATATTTTAAAACCAGCTTTAGCTAGCGGTGACTTAAACCTAATTGGTGCAACGACGACAGGAGAGTATCGTCAAATTGAAAATGATGCGGCTTTGGCAAGACGTTTCCAACCAGTTGATGTGCCAGAACCTTCTACTGATGTAACGGTTAAAATTTTGGAAGGTCTTAAGAAAAAATATGAGGACTATCATCATGTTAAATATAGTGATAGTGCTTTACGCTTAGCAGTCGAATTGTCACAACGTTATATTCAAGGACGTTATCTACCGGATAAGGCAATTGATTTAATTGATGAAGCTGGAGCGAAGAAGGGGCTTGATGCTGTACCAAATGATGAAGTAAGTCTGAAAAAACAGATTAAGCAATTAGAAAATGAAAAAACTTCTGCTGCACAAAATGAAGATTATGCAAAGGCGAGTGAACTCAAGAAACGAATTGAAAAATTACGTGAGCAAATGGATCATTTAGACGAAGCTTCAGTGCCGCGTGTGACGGATCAGGATATTTATGCTTTAATTGAGACTAAGACTAAGATCCCAATGAGTGAATTGCATGCAAGTGAAGGGCAGAAGAACCTTGACTTAGCTGAAAAATTAAAAGCAACTGTAATTGATCAAGATAATGCTATCGAAGTTATCACGGATGCAATTGCCCGCAAACAAGTTTTTAAAGATAATAATCGTCCTACTGGCTCGTTCTTACTCACTGGTCCAACCGGTGTTGGTAAAACAGAACTAGCTAAACAATTAGCAATTCAATTGTTTGGTGGCGAAAATCATTTAATTCGCTTAGATATGTCGGAATATCAAGATCAAATGGCCGTGAATAAGCTAATTGGGTCAGCACCGGGATATGTTGGCTATGGTGAAGGTGGTCAATTGACCGAAAAGGTACGTCACCAGCCATACAGTTTAATTTTATTTGATGAAATTGAAAAAGCTAATCCTCAGATTTTTAATGCTTTATTACAAATTATGGATGATGGCCGCTTAACAGATGCGCAAGGGCGAACTGTTTCCTTTAAAGATACGATTTTAATCATGACTTCAAATGCAGGCTACTCTGATAACCTACTCAAGGATGGTCAAGCTGGTCATGATAAGTTGGTTAAGGCACTTGAAGCATATTTCAGACCAGAATTTTTGAATCGATTGGACGCAATTGTTCCATTTAATTCGCTAACGCAAGTTGATATGACAAAAATTATTGATATCTATCTAAAGAAGATGGCTCATGTTTTAGCTAAAAAAGACGTCAAACTGATAGTTTCACCTGAAGCAAAAACTTATTTTGCACAAAAAGGCTATGACAAGAAGTTTGGTGCAAGACCTTTACGTCGAGTGGTTGAGCAAGAAATGGAAACGCCAATTGCAAAATTATTAATGAAATCACCGGATACTAAGGAAGTTAACTTTACGGCAGATGGTACCCATGTCTACCTAAATGGGGATGCCATTATTGATATTGACGTACCATCTTTAGATAAGAATGATCACACAGAAGATAAAGCAGAATAATTTTAACAAGTTCAAAAACCCTCTAGATTTGAAGCTAACCCCTAAAACTGGACGTTAGTTTTATATCATTTTACTTAAGGCTTGATTTCGATATTGAATCGGAGTTAAGCCTTTTAGTTTGTGCCGAATTCTATCTTCATTGTAATAACTTATCCATTCTTTCATCGCCTTAACCAATTGTTTCTTAGTATCAAAGTGATGTGTAAAATAATTCATTTCAACTTTCATAATGTGAAAGAAACTTTCCATAGCTGCATTATCATGACATGTAGCTCTTTGTGACATTTATGTTTTCGTAAAGCATGTCGATATGGATTAGATTGATATTGAATTCCTTGATCACTATGGATTGTCATTCGATAATTTAATAGCTTTGGTCTTGCAGTAAACACTCCCTCTAATCCTTCTAGA
>NZ_JBXSQM010000016.1:0-39643 GCF_057063645.1 Lactobacillus sp. X-49 | reverse complement strand
CTACATGTAATGCACGATTCTCTAAACGTAGACGTTCAAGTTCAGTTAACTCTTGAGAAGTATATTTATGCTTCTTTGCTTTAATTTTCTTTTTATGCATTAATGGTCGTCCTTGCTTAATAAATAAAGCATCAACACCGCCTTCATTTAATTTTCTTTGCCAATTCGCAATAGTGGAATGTTGTTTAATATTAAAATGATTGGCAGTAATTTGATAGCTGGCACTATGTTCTTTTCTCCAGTTTAAGACTTCTAATTTAAATTGACCACTATATCTTGTCTTAGAAAAGCTTTTTTCCAGGCCTCTGTTACCATACTGTTGATAATTATTGATCCAACCATCAATAGATCTACGTGATGTGATATGTAATTTCTCTTGAATTTCTTTTGTACTAAATCCTCTTTGATACAAATCTACTGCTTCTAATTTTGTTTTTAGTAAATATTTAGACATAAGAAAACCCCCGAATTGGAATCTTTGTCCAATTCCGGGGGTTAACTTCAGCTGAATGTGTCTTTTTAACTTAATAGTTACTCATTGTTATTATGGTTAACCTGTAATTGAATATTAAATAATTGCGTTTCTAAATCTCCTGTCTTTAAAGCACTTTGAATTTTATAATCAAGCCGTTCCATTTTGGAATTATAAGATTTGAATTTTGGTATTGTAGAACCGTCTGTCATAATTAAATCTAATTTTTTAGTAGTTAAATTATGATAATTGATGACTTTTTCATCAAGAATTCTTTGGCATGCAGGACTGTTAATAACGCTAGGTAAAACTGATGCTCCCATATTTGTTTTCATAACTTCGCATTGGATGTTTTTGTTTGTGCATAATAATTTCATGAATTCCCATGCTGCTTGTGGATTTTTTGCTTTACTGGTAATAGCAAACATTGTAGTGTCCATTGGTGTTGCCTGCGTATTTTTATTACCAGGCATTTTCGTACACTCCCAAAGAAATTTGTTGTCGCGAGTAATATGAAAAGGATAAGAAGTATATGTACGATATTGTGCCAATCCTAAAGGCATGAAAGCTACTCGTCCTTTATCAAAAAGTAAAGACGTTACATTATATAAAGGTTGATCGTTAGTTAAATTTTCAATCAGAGAAAATGCTTTTCTAGAAGCATCTGTAGTCAATCGTGTATTTCCATCTGGGGTGAACAATTGATTATTATAAGCAAGTTGGGCATCTTGCCAAGTATAGTTCATGGTTACGCTGTAATATTTTTTCTTTTGACTTGCGTATGTAACCTGGTGACACAACTTATAAAATTTTTGAGGTGTCCAGTTTTCAGTTGGCGGAACAATATTTAATTTTTGGAGTAAAGTTTTATTCATTACCATTAAAGTAGGGTTGGCTTCATAGGGTAATGCTAATTGTTTCCCACTATATTGCCCTGCCTTTAGAGTGCTCTTATAAAATATTGATTGTTTTATATTGTCTTGACGCATCATCGGCTTTAAGTTTTTAAAAGTTCCTTCACTTGCTAACAAATTAAAGTCTTGGTTTGGTACGAGAATTAAATCAGGTGTATTGCTTTCAATTATTTTTTCACTGAGCCAGTTACGATAATCATCTTTCTGGATTCCACCTTCATATTTAATTGTAATATCTGGATGTTCTTTTTTAAATGTATGAATTGCATCATCAATAACATGATATTGATGCCCATTAGGTACATTCCAACTACTGCTGGTATAAAGTCCAATAGTTAAAGTTTTTTTATTAGTATATATATGATGCCAAAAAACAAATATGCTAATAATCAAAAAAATGAAGAGCCCCATAATTGAAAACAATATATGTTTTTTACGCATTTGTATCACTATCCTCAATAGGTTGGCTGGTCACACCAGTCTGAACGGCCCAAATTGCAAGTTGTGTTCGATCGCGTAACTGCAGCCTATCTAAAATCTTGGATATATAATTACGTACAGTTCCTTCGGATAAATAAAGCTTAGCGGCAATTTCCTTATTTGAAAGCCCCAATCCGACTTGCTGAATAACGCTCCACTCATGCTTAGAAAAGTTCTTAGTATCTTTATCATTAACCTGAATTGCATAGTTTGCTTGTGCCATTTTAGAAAAAAGTTTAAAAACTTTTTCAGTTATGTTAGGGTTGATCATTGCTCCACCGTTATAAACGGTTTTAATAGCTTGATAAAGTTCTTGAGTAGAAGCTCCTTTTAAAAGATATCCCGAAGCCCCATATTTTAAAGCACTGAAAATAAAATCATCATCATCAAAGGTAGTTAAAATAATGACCTTTATTTGAGGATATTTCTTCTTAACATATTTTGTACAAACTGTTCCATCCATTTTTGGCATACGAACATCCATTAAGATAATATCAGGTCTATTTTTAGAGATACTGTCTAAGACTTCTTTACCATTTGACACTGTATCAATAACAGAAAATTCTGAATTAGCATCTAAAATAATTTTCAGTGAATCTCGAATTAATTGTTGATCATCTGCAATCATAATTTTAATCATATGTATCGCCCTCTGCTGAAATTTCAACCCTAGTTTTAAAGCCGTCTTCCCCATTAAAACTAATTTTGCCATTAATAATTGCAACTCGCTCTTTCATTTGAGTAATTCCATATCCCGGAACTATGTGCTCTGTTCCTATTCCGTTATCTATAATTGTCAGTCGATAAGTTTTGACGTCAATTTTATCACAATTAATTGTAATCTTTGTCGCATGTCCATGTCTTAAGGAATTGGTAATTGATTCTTCTATAATTCGAAAAATAACGTCTTCAGTAGTTTTTTCAAAATCGGTAGATCCCCAATGATAGGAAAAGTTAATCTTAATTCGTGAAATATCAGCGTATTCTTTTAACATTTTCTTAAGTGACTCTTCAAGAGTATAGTTATTTAAAGTTCCTGGACGAATTCGATTAAGTGCTTTACGCACATCCTTAATTCCTTGCTTAACTGCAATTTGAATCTTCATTAATTGTTGTTTGGTAGTATTTTTGTCAACATCAATTAATACAATAGCTGCGTCTATACCTGCAGCTATTCCTGTTAATGCATGACCAACGGAGTCATGAATATCTCTAGCAATTCGTTTACGCTCTCGATCTTGAGCAATATATTCGGACAATGCCGCATAGTTCTTGAGTTCATAATTTGCTTTAGAAGCCAGAGCAAGTTTATTTTGAATGTCATTTTCTTGATTTAATTGATAAATAGCAAAATAGATTAAAATTAAAATAAAAAGGGTAAGATTAAATGTCGTAATAAAATTTTTCCAAAAAATCAGAGCAGGTCCAATTTGTAGAGGTAAAAAGGTTAAGTATGTATCTAGGTTAAGTAAGGTCATAAAATGACTAAGAATTGAGTAATCTGTAATTAATAATAAAAACAGCAAAAATGAGATTACAATTATCCAAATCATATAATCATGAAAGTTATATTGATTACGATTACTTATAATGAAATCTACGAAAACTAGTAAAAAAATACCATTATAAGTCATTCTTAAAGATAAAAAAACAATTATAGCTAAAAATAATTCAATTAAAATAAAAGTATTACTAAACTTAGAATTATGATTAAATTCAAAATCATGATGAATAAACATTACAATAGCTAGCATTGAAAAGCTAATTGTACTTTGCCAAAAAATAAGCTGTGGAGAATCGGGAATGTGTGGCAAAAGTGATAGTAACTGAAAAGCTTGTTCAGTTCTAATTACATAATTAGTTGTGTAAACGAAAAGAGTGGCATTAAATAGAATTGCAAAAAAATTGAGCCACATCATCATTTTTCGTAAGATTAGCAAATACTTAAATTTAGGCATTATTGCCACCCCGAAACATTGAACTGATTAATATTTTTATTAGTGATCAAGTGAACTGGCAAAATAATTTTAGACGGAACTTTTTGGCCATTAATTAATTTGTAAACTGTTTGTGCTGTAGTCTTACCTAAATTAATCGGAGTTTGAGCAGAAGTTGCAATTGCGTCATGATTAGTGCCAAGTAGTTTTTTCATGTTTTCTGATCCATCTACACTATAAACATCAATTTGACGCTTTATGTTTATTTCGTCGATTGCAGCTAGTGCACCGATTGCAGCTTGGTCGTTCAATGCCATGATAGTGTCAACCTTTGGACCATGACGTAATGCCTTTTCTACAAGAGGAAGAGTTATCTCAGCTTGGCCGTATGTATTAATCTTTTTTACAAAATGATAATTTTTACTATGAGGAGACTTTTTAATAGTATCAGTAAACCCTTGTATACGGTTATTAGCTGAATATGCGGAATAATGCTCAAGTAAAAGAATTCTGGCTTGCTTTTTATGTTTTACTAAGTGATTAGCGCACAATTGTCCAGCACGGTAATTATCCGATAAAATGGTGCAATCTGCGTATCTAGCTGATTTCATTTGTGAATCGACTATAATAATTTTGATTCCTTGCTTTTTTGCTCGATGCAATGCACTTAAAATTTTGTTACTTCCTCCATCAACAGGATTGATAATAATTGCGTTGACTTTCTGTGTAATAAAAAAATTAATCTCTTCAACTTGTTTGTCAACACTTAAAGCAGGGTCACGATTATAGAGTCGCCCATTATGAATATCGACATAGTTAGCAATTTGCTCGTTTATCACGGGGAAAAAACTATTATTCATGGTCATATAGGTGGAGCCAATTTTTATTTGATTATTTTGACCAGGATTAACAATGTAAATTAAATAAACCATAAAAATTAAAAAAATGGCAATAAGTAGTTGTATCCCTAGCAAAATCTGTTTATGAAATAACCTAGTCCGATAATACTGTTTTTTCTGCTTACCCAAATTCAATTCTATCATCTCGATTACTAAGTTGGCTAAAAATCTTCTTATGATAATTATTACTGAAAACATTTAACCAATCAACATTAATTTAGAAATCGCTTCCAAATAGTGACATTTGTCATACTGTATTTTGTTACATTTAACACTGTTAACGCATTCAATAGCTGTGCTATTGTTAATTTATTCAAATAAAGAGAGGTGTGAAATATTGAAATACTTGATTTTAGTATCTCATGGGCAATTTGCAGAAGGTGTGAAAACATCGCTTGAAATGTTTGCTGGTGATAACACTAAATATTGCTTTGCTTTGTGTCTGCATGATGGAGAATCAGCGGAAGAATACGGTAATAAAGTTGAACATTTTTTTCAAAAAAAGAAATTTAAAAATGATGATGAATTTGTGGTTTTAGCTGATATTATTGGCGGCAGTCCGCTAACAACGTTTTTAGGTTTGTTTTCTCAGCATAAATATTTTGAAAATTCAGTAATACTTGGTGGTATGAACTTTTCAATGGCACTCACTGCGTTAGTTTCTTTAGAAATTATGGCTAAAGATAAAATAGCTGAAACTGCATTAAGTGAGGGATTAAAAGCGATGAAGCAATACAATATGCCTCAGGATATAAATGAAGCTGAGGATAATATTTAGTTATAGGAGAAAAATAATGACAGTTTCATTAATTAGAGTTGATGACAGAATAATTCATGGTTTAATTACCACTCGTTGGGCAAAGGAGCGTCCTTGTGATGGCATTATTGCAGTAAATGATGGAGCAGCTAATAATCCCATCTTAAAGTCTGCATATAAATCAGCTGGTGAAGGACAGGGAAAGAAAACATTTATTTGGACTATGGATCATTTTAATAAAGTGAAGGATAAAGTAGTAAATTCTGATACACGTTACTTTTTGATTACAAAGAATCCACAAGATATGAAACATATATTGGTAGATCTGGATTTTGTTCCTAGTGAACAAACGGAATTAATTGTTGGTCCTGGTAATGACCGTCCAGGTGCAATTAAACTGGGAAGTAATCAATCTTTTACTCAAGAGGAAGGTGATGCCTTTGAGGCAATTAGTAAAAAAGGATATAAGGTTCACTTTGCCCTATTACCAGATAAACAATTAGGTTATTGGGATAAATTTAAAGGTAAATTTGGTTATTAATGTTTTCATAATGAAGAGAAGGAGAAAAAAATGACTATTAGTTGGTTTCAAGCAGCCATTTTAGGACTTTTTGCATGTCTATGTTCAAACTCCTGTATGGCTGGTCAAGCAGTTGGCAATTATACAATTGGACGACCATTAGTCGGAGGGCTAGTTTGCGGAATAGTCTTGGGTAATTTACCACTTGGAATTGCTTGTGGTGTTGCTACACAGCTGGTTTATATTGCTTTAGTTACACCAGGTGGTACTGTAGCTGCTGATGTTCGGGCAATTTCATATATTGGTATTCCCTTGGCTATGGTAGCAATTTCTTCTAGGGGTTTGGATCCAATGGGCTCTGCAGCTGCCAATATGGCAAAGTCACTTGCCACTTTAGTAGGTACGGTTGGCTCTGTTCTGTTTTATGCTGTTGCTTTCATGAATTTGATTTGGCAAGCTTTTGGTTGGAAAGATATTGAGAATGGAAAACTGAACCATCTTTATGGAGTTGATTTTGGTTGGCCATGGGTTTCACACGTAGTCTTTTCATTTTTGCCCACTTTATTGATGACTCATTTTGGTGCACAAGCTGTTACTGCATTGAGAACGGCTTTACCGATGGACGGTATTCCAATGAAAACTTTATTTACGGTTGGGGCTATGCTTCCATGTGTTGGAATTGCAATTCTACTTAGGCAAATTATTAACAAAGCTACAGACTTTATTCCATTTTTAGTTGGATTTACTTTGGCTGCATCATTACATTTGAATCTAGTAGCTGTGACAGTTATTTCATTACTTTTTGCGGTAATTATGTATGAAATTGAAATGGCAAAAGGACCAGGCAGTGGAAATACCAAACTTGTATCTTCTACTGAAACTACAAGTGATGACGATGAGGAGGATATCTAAAGATGGATGTAGAAAAAAAGAGAATAAGTCGTAAAACTCTAAATAAATCCTTTAATCTATGGTTTTGGGGAGCATTGACTTGTTTTTCACAAGAGCATATGCAAACCTTTGGCTATTTATGTTCGATGTTACCGATTATTAAAGAATTATATCCTAATGATAATAAAGCTCAAACTGAAAATATCAAAGCTTATACAGCATTTTTTAATACTAATCCAATGCTGGGTTCAGTTATTATTGGTACAACTGCCAGTTTGGAAGAAGCACGTGCTAATGGTGAAAAGATTGACGGTCAAACAATTAACGATATGCGTGCCGGTTTGATGGGACCAATTGCTGGTATTGGTGATTCTTTAATTGATGGTACTTTAATTCCTATTTTGCTAGGTATCGCCTTAGGAATGTCACGAAATGGGTCTCCAATTGGTGCGATTTTTTACATCATTGTTTGGGACTTAATTGCATATTTTGGTCAACGCTTTTTGTATTTCCGTGGATATAAACTAGGAGATAAAGCTGTTGAATTTTTGGTTGGTAAGCAAGGAGCGGCAGTACGGCGTGCAATTTCCATAGTTGGTGGAATGGTTGTTGGTGGTGTTTTAGCAACTTGGGTGAACGTTACAACTTCACTACAGCTTAAAGATAATACTGGACATGTTTTTTTAGATTTGCAAAAGCAGTTGGATGGCATTTTTCCTGGTATCCTGACAGTCATTGTTACTCTATTTTGTTGGTGGTTAATGGCTAAGAAACATGTTTCAGCTATTTGGACAATGATTATCCTTATAGTCATTGCTTTTGCTGGCGTCGTTCTTGGAGTATTCAACCCAGGGTTGAAATATTAAGTCTCATCAAGAGGGGCAAATAATGAATGCTAAAAAAATAACTGAAGGCTATCAAGAAGAAGTCACATATCAAAAAAGAATGTTACAAAATTTACAATACTGGTTACAGTTTTTCTTAGCAGTTGGTGCGATTGGTTTTGTGTTGTGTTATTACTTTTATAGACGAACAATCTGGTTATTTATTATCGGCATTATCTTATTATTAATTAGTATGTTTAGTTCAGCTATAATTGCTTATGGCAAATATCGTGGTAAGAAAAATTTAAAATTATTAATATCTGATTATCAAAATAAAATTGATTATTTAGAAAAGTAAATTATTGCTTAAATAAAAGCTCGATACAACTTTATGTATCGAGCTTTTTTGGTATTTAAAATAAATCATATTATGGTTTAAAACTATAAGATGATTGACGTATATCTCATGAAATTTTTAACTAAAGTTGTATTTGAATAACTTGTACACCGGCTTTTATAAAATTTTCCACTGTTGCTCTAGGTGTAAATGAATCAGTAATAAGTAAGTCAATATTTGAAATTTTTCCAATCATAAAGTTAGAAAACTTATTAAACTTACTATAATCAGCAACAACAATTAATTTCTTGGCATGTTTAATAATTGCTTTGTTAACTTTGGCTTCTTCCATAAATGGGGTTGAAATTCCTCTCTCTATGCTTATTCCAGCACAACCAATAATGGCCCAGTCAGCATAAATTTTTAGAAAAGCATCTACAGCCCAATCACCACTCATAATTAGTTTCCGATTAATATTGCCGCCACTTAGAATGATTTTACTATTACTTGTCCTAGTATCAAGTTCGCCAGCGTATCCATTGTTAGTCAATATATTAACGTCTTTTTTTAACAGATAAGGTATTGATTCAAAAGCAGAGGTGCTTGAATTAATAAATACCCAACTATGTTTCTCAATATGGTTAGCAGCTTCTTTTCCTATGCGTTGCTTAATGTAACTTACAGAATCTGTTAAAGGTATTTCTTCTGGCTTTACTAATGAGATTTTCCCTTTTTCTTGTAATATTTTCCCTTGATTAGCTAAATTACTACAATCTCTACGTACAGTCATTATTGATACATTTAGTTTTTGACTAAGGTCAGTTAATGAAATAACTTTCTGATGATTAAGTAAATCAATAATCTGTTTACGTCTAGCTTGAATTTCTTTATATGAATTTTTCATTTTGAATTTCCTTATTTTTATCAAAAGTACCATAAAATATGAAAATTAAGATTATTTAATCACTTTTTGTGAAAAAATACCATAAAAAAATATTAATACCATAAAATGTGATTGAAAACGGTACCAATTAACAATATAATTTAACTAGAAAAAGAAATAAATCTTATGGAGGACAAAAATGACACAACCTAAAAATATAAATGAAGTTACACCAGCTGTTTTTGCAGAAAACAACTTTCCAGAATGGGGTACATTTTTAAACGAACAAATTGCTGCTAAAAAAGTACCAGAAAAATCCTTTGCAATTTGGTGGTTAGGTTGCATGGGTACATGGTTAAAGACACATGAAGGCACGAATGTAGCAATTGATATGTGGAATGGTACCGGTAAGCATACTCATGGAGATGGCAAGATGCGCAAGGGTCACCAAATGATGCGTATGACTGGTGGCGAGGCAATGCAACCAAACATGCGTAATAAGCCTTATGTAATTGATCCATTTGCTATCAAAGACTTAGATGCTCTTTGTGTAACACACACTCACCATGATCATTTGGATATGTATACTGCAGCTTGTGTAAATAAGTATTGCCCAGATGCTAAGTTTATCGGCCCACAAGGCGTTGCAGATGAATGGCAAGAGTGGGGGGTTCCAGCTGAAAAGATTACTGTAGTAAGACCAGGCGATGAAATAAAAGTTGGAGCAGTAACAATTAAAGCTTTAGAAGCATTTGACCGTACTGAATTAGTCACTGAAGATGATCCTAATGTTAAGCTTGCAGGCACTAAGCCAATCGATATGGCTAAGGTAGCTGTTAACTACTTAGTAGAAACTTCTGGAGGCAACTTGTACCACTCTGGTGATTCACATTATTCAAATACTTTCGTAAAACATGGTAACGAAAACAAGATTGATGTTGCGTTATGTGCATATGGTGAAAATCCACGTGGTATCACTGATAAATTAGATGATTCTCAAGTTTTGAGAATGGCTGAAGCATTGAATACTAAAGTAATTATTCCTATGCACTATGATATTTGGACTAACTTTTACAGTGATCCTAAAGATATTTTGGCTTTATGGAATAGAAAGAAAAATCGTCTTCAGTATCAATTTAAGCCATATATTTGGCAAGTTGGTGGTGAATTCAACTTCCCACAAGATAAAGATAAGATTGAATACATGTATGACAGGGGCTTCCACGATGCGTTTAAGAACAATCCTGACCTACCATTCCCAGAGTTATTATAATTCACTTTTTAGTTAATTATATGGTAGGAGGAAACCATGTTACGTTATTTTTTTGAAAATCATTTGATAAATATTAGTCAAAAGCATCCTAAAGATTGGCAGGAAGCTATCAGAATTTCTGGGGAAGTAATGAAAGAAAATAATCTTGTTACCGATAAGTATATTGATCAGGTAATTGAAGATATTAAGCAATATGGGCCTTACATTGTAATTGTGCCTGGAGTTGCGATGCCACATTCTCAAGCTGATAGTTCGGGAGTACTTGGTACAGGAATTGGATTAACTATTTTTCCAGAAAAAGTTTCCTTTGATCACAATGATTCTGATAAAGATGCGCAATTATTTTTCATGTTGGCAGCTAAGGATAATAAAACTCATATGAAAAATATTGCAAATTTATCTAACCTATTAATGGAGGATGGCATGATCGAAGATTTATGTCATGTGAAAAGCTTAGACGATTATAGCAAAGTTATTCAAAAGCATGACATGATTGTAGAAAAGAGTAAGTAAAATGCAAAATATTTTGAATGCTTTATTAGCTATTTGGAGTTACTTTGCCACGAATGTTTTGAATCAACCGGCCTTTATGATTGGTTTCATCGTTTTAATTGGTTATATTCTTGAGCATAAAAAGTGGTACGAAGTATTATCTGGTTTTTTAAAGGCAACGGTTGGTTATTTTATATTAGCAGCTGGCTCGGGTGGACTAGTCAATACATTTCGTCCAATTTTAGTTGGATTAAAATCGCGTTTTCATTTGAATGCGATGATCATTGATCCATATTTTGGACAAAATGCTGTTAACGCTGGAATCATGGAACGTTTTGGACGTTCGTTTGCTGATACGATGCTGTTGTTGCTTTTTGCTTATATCATTAACATTGTTTTGGTTCGCTTTTCCAAATATACTAAATTAAGAGCAGTCTTTACAACTGGTAATGTTCAAGTGCAACAAGCTGCAACTGCGTTTTGGCTGATATTATTTTGTTTTCCAAAATTAAATAGACTATCAATCTTGGCTATTATGAGTTTGATTCTAGGTCTTTATTGGGCTGTGGGATCAAATCTTACCGTTGGAATAACACAAGAACTAACTGAAGGCGCTGGCTTTGCTGTTGCTCATCAGCAAATGTTTGGTATTTATTTCTTTGCGAAGCTCTCAGAAATGATTGAAAAGCATTCGTTAAAGAAGAATAAAAATAAGAATAAGCGACTAGAAGATATTAAGCTCCCTAGTTTTATGTCAATTTTTAACGATAACATGGTGTCTACTTCGATTTTAATGTTGATATTCATTGGAGCAATTTTAGTGGTTCTTGGGCCAGATTATTTGGTTAAGGCACATTTTATGCAAAAAGGCCAAAGTTTTATCTTTTATATTCTTCAGACTGCTCTCCAATTTTCAGTATACTTAGCAATCTTACAGTTAGGTGTTAGAACTTTCGTTAATGAATTAACAGAATCATTCACAGGAATCTCAGATCGTTGGTTACCAGGTGCAGTACCAGGCATCGATGTTGCAGCGACTCTAGGATTTGGTTCTCAGAATGCGCAGACCATTGGGTTTATGTTTGGTACTTTAGGTCAATTTACAATGATAATCCTACTATTGTTGTTCCATTCACCGACATTAGTAATTGCAGGTTTTATTCCATTGTTCTTTGATAATGCAGTTATTGGCTTATATTCAAACAATCGTGGTGGTTATAAGTGCGCGATGATAATGCCATTTATATCTGGACTAATCCAAGTAGCTGGTTCAGCTTTAATTGCAACCTGGGTCGGAATGGCAAAATATGGTGGATATCTTGGTATGTTTGATTGGGCAACGGTATGGCCATTTTTTACAGTGATTATGAAGTACTTAGGATTTATTGGCGTTGCAATAATTGTAATTATTTTAATTGCAATTCCACAGCTGCAATATCGTGCTGATCCAGATGGATATTTCTTAATTACAGAAGATTATCCTGCATGGCAAAAAATAAATGAAAAGAATTAGAAAGGATTTTACAATATGAAAATTTTAACTGCATGTGCAAATGGTTCAGGAACAAGTTTAATGCTTCTGAGAACAGTTAAGAATACATTAGAAAAAATGGGATATCAGATTACACAAGCTGACCATACTTCCATTTCAGAAGCTAAAGGGATTGCTCGTAATTATGATGTTGTATTTACCTCAGTACCATTCATTAATATGTTTGATGAAGTAAAAAAACGTGGTGGAGAAGTTATTGGAATAAAAAACGTTATTTCTGCAAGTGAAGTTGAAGAAAAAGTAAATGCTTCTGATATTCCAACTAAGTTTAAAAAGAATTAGGAGATAATCATGGATTTACCAATGTTGCAGGTTGCTTTGGATTGTAATAATACTGCAGAAGCAATTAACGTCTTAAGGCAAGTAAAAGATGTAATTGATGTTGTAGAAACGGGTACTATTCTCGTTTATAGAGATGGCTTAAGTGCAGTATCCAACTTACGTGCAATGGCACCAGACAAAATCGTATTGGCAGATGTTAAGTGTGCAGATGCCGGTGAAAAATGTGGGAAGTCATGTAAAGAGGCTGGAGCCGATTGGATGACGTGTATTAATGCAGCAACAGTTCCAACTATGAGTAATGCACAAAAGGAAATTGAAGTACAAGTTGAACTTTATGAAGGTTGGGATGATGAAAGTAAAATGAGACAATGGCTTGATCATGGTATTCAACAAGTTGTTTATCATCAAAGCCGTGATGCTAAATTTGCCGGACAGAAATGGTCTGAAAAAGATGTTGAGAATGTAAAAAACCTAATAAAAATGGGTTTTAAAGTTTCTGTTACAGGTGGTGTTCATCCGGAAATATTACAACTTTTTAAGGGAGTTCCTGTATATACCTTTATTGCTGGACGAGATATTAGAGAAGCTGAAGATCCTCATGCAGAAGCGATGAAATTTAAAAAAGAGATCAACAGAATTTGGGGTTAATTGTAAAGAGGGTATTAATGGAATTTATTTCATTAAATTCCCTTTTTATTTTAAACTTTATTGAACAATTAGGAGAATTAATAATGACAGTAAATTCATTGGGGATTTATGAAAAAGCCTTACCGCAACATTTATCATGGCGCGAGACTTTTGAGTTAATTCATGAATTAGGTTTTAATTTTTTGGAATTTTCAATTGATGAAAGTGATGAGCGTTTATCTCGTCTTGATTGGACCCATGAGCAAAGAGGCAAGTTCCGAGATACAATGTGGGCAACTAATACACGGATCAATAATTTAATGCTTTCTGGTCATAGACGATTTCCACTTGGATCGGCTGATCCTGCTGTAAGAAAACAAGCACTTATAATGATGCAAAAGGCAATTGATTTATGTGTTGATCTTGGTATTCATAATATTCAAATGGCGGGATATGACGTTTACTATGAAAATAAAACCGCATCTTCTCGGGAATATTTTGTTGAAAACTTGATTAGATGTGTGCATATGGCTGCACAAAAGAACATTATGTTATCAATTGAAACGATGGATGATCAATTCATTAATAATTTAGGTAAAATTAGTCATTATCATGATTTAGCTAAAAGTCCCTGGTTGCAGGCATACCCAGATTTAGGAAATTTGAGTGCTTGGCCAGAAAATGATGTACCTACTGAATTTGAAAATTATATAGATACTATTTGTGCTATTCATTTAAAAGACAGCCAAAAAGTAACAGCCACATCAAAAGGACAATTTAAAAATGTCAAATTTGGTGAAGGTTGTGTTGATTTTGAAGGATTATTGCGACTATTAGTAAGATTAGATTATCATGGTAGTTTCACAATTGAAATGTGGTCAGGTGATAATGGCGAAATTGATGCACTAGATAAAGTGAAAGCTGCGAAATCATTTTTTGATAATATTTTTGCAAAAGTTGGAATTGAGCAAGAAAAAGTAAAGTGAGGAAAATTGTAATGCTTGAACAATTAAAACGAGAAGTTTATGAGGCAAATATGCAGCTACCTAAATTAGGACTAGTCACCTTTACATGGGGTAATGTTTCTGGAATTGATCGTAAACAAGGACTATATGTTATTAAGCCATCAGGAGTTGATTACGAGAAATTGACCCCAGAAGATATGGTGGTTGTTAATCTTAAAGGAGAGGTGGTCGAAGGAAAGCTAAATCCATCATCAGATACACCAACGCACACATATCTGTATAATCATTTTCCGAAGATTGGTGGAATAGTACATACGCACTCACCTTGGGCAGTTTCTTTTGCGGCAGCCAATATGGACATCCCTGCATTAAACACGACACATGCAGATACTTTTTACACTGATGTGCCAGCAGCGAATGCTTTGACCAAAGAAGAAATAGCAGAAGATTATGAGGGTAATACTGGTAAGACCATTGTGCAAACATTTCAAGACCGTCATTTAGACTATGAGGCAACACCAGCTGCTTTGGTTAGTCAACATGGACCATTTGCATGGGGTGAGACAGCAGCTAAAGCAGTTTATAATGCTAAAGTCTTGGAAGTTGTAGCTCAAGAAGATTTTCACACATTTGAATTAACACACCGAAGTTCAGAATTGCCACAATATTTATTAGATAAGCATTATTATCGCAAGCATGGTAAGGATGCATATTATGGACAAACTAATGCTCAATCTAAGACTCATGCTAAAAGAAAGTAATATAACAAAAAGGCTGCTACCTAGTAGGTAAGCAGCCTTTTTGTTAATATTTTGTTTCTTTGAGGTCATCTTCAGGCCGATACTCCTGAATTCGCAAAACTTGCCAAGCAAAATTACTGTGTGGAGCGTTTGATAAGTCAATTGTTAATTTGTCTTCTTCGTAAGTAAATTTCAATTCGATCCTATTTTCGATCATTTCAATTCGATTCGGCTGATGATCAAGTCCCAAAATTTCAATATTTTTATTTGAATAATTTTTTAAGAAAATATACTTTTGATAATTCATGTGTCGATTTTGCAGAGCAAATCCGCTATTGGCAACCTTTAAAGAAGATGGTTCACTTTCGTTAAAGGCATGACCAAAAATATGCATCCAGTCGTTAATATGTTCTAACATATCTTTCGTTTCATTGCTAAAGAAGCCATTATTTTCAATAGGAATATTAATAATAGTTTGCTGGCCTTTTTTTCGGTTGGTAACTAGAGTATCTATAACATTTGTTGCAGTAAGATTACTGCCATCTCTAGTTTCAACCAATTTTATTGTGTATTTTTCTCCAAATACTTTAAATTTATCTTCTTGATAATCAACACTAATTGCTCGAGCACCAATATTACGAGCAGTTCTTACCAAAAAGTCGGGGTCTATATCTTTAGCATTTTTTAGTTTAAAATTTAAGATGATAGCAAAATCAGGATTCATTATTATCTCTCCTCAGTACAGATTACTTACTAAGTTTAACCCAAAAGGTGGAAAATACGAAAGATGAAAATTATTATCTCTCCAGCAATGAAAATGAAAGTTGATCAAGAATCTTTTCCGACAAGATCAATTCCTCAATTTATTACTCAGGCAAAAGTCTTGGCAGATTTTCTTAAAAAATGTAGTTTAAGTGAATTAAAAACAATTTGGCAGGCGAGTGAACGTACAGCTAAAGAAGGTCAAAATCAACTCTTTGAGTTGAATTTAGCTCAAACTGACGGATTAACTCCGGCCATCATTTCTTATTCCGGCATTCAATATCAATATATGGCTCCTGATCTTTTTACTCTACCTGCACTTGAATATCTGCAAAAAAATGTTCGCATTTTGTCTGGATTATATGGGGTTTTAAAACCGTTTGATGGGGTATGGCCGTATCGTTTAGAGATGAAAAATAAAATGTTGGGATTTAATGAGCCCAATCTGTATAAATTTTGGAGCAGTACCATAGCTGATAGTCTTTTTGCTGAAGATCAAACTCTTATTAATCTTGCGTCTAAAGAGTACTCTAAAATTATCATGCCATATTTAACTGAAAGACGCCGAATGATTAATATTGAATTTCAAGAAAAGAAAAATGATTCTTGGAAAGTTGTTGGGGTTCACGCTAAGATGGCACGAGGAGAAATGGTGCGTTTGATCGCTGAAAAGCAGTTGAGTAAACCAGAAGACTTACAAAAATTTAATGATTTTGGTTTCAAATTTGTTGCACAAATTAGTGATAAAAACAACTATGTTTTTAGAACGGAATATGATTTCAAACGACATTAGAAATATTTATGGAAAGCTGAATTAATATGGAAATTGTTTTTATTCGTCATGGACAAACAATCTTAAATAAAAATCATAAAATTCAAGGTTCACACTTTGACTATGATTTGAGTGTGGAAGGAAGAGAATATGCGAAAAAGGCTGCAACTAACTTTGATCCGAGTGACTTTGATTTTGTCTTTTCCAGCCCGATGAAACGCGCTGTAACAACAGCACAGATTTTTACAAAAAAGCAAAAAGAAATTATTCTGGATCAGCGATTAGTTGAATTTAATTTTGGTGAATGGGATGGAAAATCACTTTCAGAATTAAAACAGAAATATCCTACTGGTATCGATCCGTGGGGTAAAGCCAACGATAATTATGTTAAGTATGCACCGAGTGGTGAAACGTTCCAAGAACTTGATGAACGCTGTGGTAATTTCTTAATAGAAATGCAGGAAACTTATTCAGAGAAAAAGATTTTGGTAATTTGTCATGGAACCCTGATCCGAATGATGTTTGCACATTATTTTACTGGTGGTGATATCAATGGATTTGAAACGATGGATAATTGTGCGTTAGGTAAAATCTCTTATCGTAAAGGAATTGCCAGAATTAATTATTATAATCGGATTTTAGCTTAAGAGTATGTTTTGTTATTAATGATTTAAAAGATATTTTATTGAATACTCTATTCAGTTGAATCGCTTAAGCAATTTAGTTGACCGCTAATTAGTAAAGCGTTATTCTTATTTTTAGTGACACGGTGTCACTTTTGGAGGAGAAAAATTCAAGGAAATGGTAAAAGAAACTTTTATTAATTTGCCACTAGCCAAAAAAGATCTGGTAACTGATGCGTTGCTTAATGAATTTAGCAAATATCCCTTGTCAAAATCTCAGGTAGCAAGAATTGTGAAGAATGCAGGAATTTCTCGTGGTTCTTTTTACAAGTATTTCACAGATTTGGAAGATGCGTATCAATATTTGTATCATTATGCAATGCTTCAAATTCATATCCCTGTGAGAAAAATGCAGAAATTTAGTTCTGGGATTTTTTATAAGATGGTCGTAAATTTTATAGACCAAACTCAGACAAGTAAATTCGCTGATCTAGTTAAAATGCATATTTTATATAACGAATACGCATTATCGCAGCATTTTCCTGATGTAAAATTGCTTCAACTGAATAGTCAGAATTGGAGTGCAATGGTACTTAGTCATTCTGCAATTAGAATGATTCTCGAAAATGAAAATCAAAAAGAAAAGATTTTAACCTATCTGAAGGCTGGACTTGAATTATTAGAAGAAGGAGCAAAGTAGTGTTTTTAGCAATAAAAGAGATAAAACGTGAAAAAATGCGTTATGGTTTGATTATTTTAATGATTTTCTTAATCAGTTATCTGATTTTTGTTTTATCCTCATTAGCAGTAGGTCTTGCCAGTGAAAATACGCAGGCAATTGTATCTTGGCAGGCTAAGCGAGTCGTTTTAAATAAAAATGCTAATGTCAGTATGAGTCAGTCAGTTCTAAACAAGGCCGATTTAAAAAATGCCAAGATGACCAATAATGAGGCATTATTAGGACAGACGCCAGTTGTTGTTAAAAGCAAAGGAAGAACGCAGGTGTCTGCTCAGTTCATTGGTATAAAAAAGGATCAATTTATCTATCAAGGTTTAGAAATAATTATCGGTAGAAAAGCCAACAAGAGCGATGAGGTTGTAGTTGATCAAGCATTTAAAGATAAGGGTTATCAATTAAATGACAAACTGGAATTAAATGGTTCCAAGAAAAAATACCGAATCGTTGGTTTTGCTAGAAATGCTAAAATCAATATTTCTCCAATTGTTTATGGTACTTTACCTATGTGGAAAACATTACGTCAGGGTATTCCAACAATGCAGGCATCAGCAATTATTTCTCGACGATCAAATTATTATAATGATCATGGAAATAACAAAACTTATCCTATAAAGCAATTTATTACCAAATTGCCGGGCTATACGGCTCAAAACATGACATTTCAGTTAATGATTGGCTTTTTGTTTATAATTTCATTAATTATTATCGCTGTTTTTTTATACATTCTAACGATGCAAAAAATGCATAATTTTGCTGTAATGCGTGCGCAAGGCATCCCAAGTGGTACTTTAGTAAGAGCAACAATTAGTCAATCAATTATTTTGGTTATTACAGGTGTTTTTCTTGGCTTTTTGGCGATGCTATTAACTGCTAAATTATTGCCAGCAGCTGTTCCAATGAGTTTCACGCCTACAATTATGCTAAGTGGAATAATTGGTATGTTGTTAATGGGTGTTATTGGTAGTCTAATACCTGTTAGATCAATTTTAAAAGTAGATCCAGCAAAAGCAATAGGTGAATAAAGATGACAGTAATTGAATTAAAAAATGTTCAAAAAAATTATGGTAAAGGCGAAGCAACTGTTGAGGCACTTAAAAATATCAATTTTCAAGCTAATGCAGGTGAGGTTGTTTTGATTATGGGTCCTTCGGGTGCTGGTAAGAGTACTTTCTTAACCGTGGTTGGTTCTCTACAAAAGCCGACAGCTGGTAAAGTCTTAATTAAAGGAAAAGATATATCCGAACTAAGTGTTAAAGAAAGCAATAAACTACGTTTAAACCAAATCGGCTTTGTTTTACAATCTTATAACTTGGTTCCATTTTTAACGATTAAAGAACAATTTGATCTAGTTAATCGGGTTAAAAAATCAGGTAATATCGATAAAGCTACATTGGCAAAATTATTAGGTCAGTTAGGAATTTCTGGTTTAGTGAATAAATATCCAAATGAATTATCAGGTGGTCAGCAGCAACGAGCAGCGATTGCTCGGGCTCTATATGCTAATCCAGAGATGCTGCTTGCAGATGAGCCGACGGCATCACTTGACAGTAAAAATGTTGATGAGGTTGGTCAATTATTTAAGAATTTAGCTAAAAATTATCATAAAGCAGTTATTTTAGTAACGCATGATCCACGATTAGAAAAATATGCAGATCACATATATGAAATGATGGATGGTCAAATGACTAAAGAAAGTTAGTTTTTCCTGTAATGATTTAATATTATAAATTTTTTGAAAGGATGATAAAATCATTCTTTTTTTGTAGGTACAATTATTTTCATAAAAAATCTGGCATAAAAAATTATTTTTTTACTTGACAAAGTTGTTTTAAGTTTACTATTCTAAATGTTAGATAATTAATTGTTATTTTTTGGAATCATATAAGTAGTTGATTGGGAGTTTTTTTTCTGTTAAAAGAATTACTTTTTGAGTAAGAATAATAATCAACTAGCATATATTTTTAAATTATGTATTAGTATTTTTATCTAGGTGATTGCTGTTAATAGAGCATGAATTTAAAGCCGATAAAGTGGTTTGAGGTGTAGTAATGAAGGAAATTCCGCAAGATAAATCAATTGAAGTATCAACTGATTATAAAAATGAAAGTATTAATATGAAATTTTCGGAAAATTTAACCGATGATCGTGAAAGAGGTTATATTATATCGGCGGCATTTTTTTCATTTTGTGCGTCACAAGGTCTAAGTAAAGCTGAAGTAAGCGATATGGTTTCGACCTATTATGACGAATTTCTAAAAAATTAGAGTTTTTTAAGTAGACTGGTTGTTAAGATAAATAAATTACAATTAGTTAAGAGTAGCAGTTACTGAAGATAGTCAAGGGAAAACCAATGGCGAGAAAAAAAGAAATAGGAAGAAAAAAGATTTTAAATATTGCCTATAAACTGGTTGTTAAAGATGGGATGGAGAGTCTTACTGCACGCAATATTGCTAATGCAGGACATTTTTCAACGCAGCCTTTATATCTTGAGTTCAGTGGGATGGATGAGCTGCGTCAGGAAGTTTTAGGTAAAATTGCAGATAATTTAAAAAATAGTATTCTACAAAAAACATATATTAACAAACCGTTGATTGATATGGATTTGTCTTATATTGATTTTGCTAAGGAACATCAAAATCTTTTCCGAGCCATGTTTGTTGATGGTAAATTTGGTAGCAAGGTGATTTCAGATACTCTGATTGATTTAGGTGTTGAGAAGTTTACAGAACAATACCCTGAAACGAAATATTCTGACGACAAAGTTAAGAATGTTGTTATTGCAAATTGGATTACCACAATGGGAATTGCCTCACTAATTGTTAATGAAATTGCTCATTTTTCGCAAGATCAAATTGTCAATGTATTGAAAGCTCAAGTTAACGATGCAATTCGTAATGATTGGCTCAGTAAAAATGGAAAAATTTCGTTATTTGATTCCAGTGACGATAAAAACTGATTTTATAAGTTAAATAAAAGCTAAGGTCTGCTTTAAGCAAGTTTATGTTAAAAAAATTACCATATGCTATAATTAGTAAAGGAATTAGTTTTCTGAAAGGTGGTTTTTATGAAAATACTTGCATTATCTGGCTCAAATGCCAATAATTCGTTTAATGAGGCGTTGCTTAAATTTATAGCTAAGCAATTCTCTAATAAATATGACTTTAAACTGGCGTCAGTTAAAGGTCTGCCAATGTTTAAAGAGGGTGAAGATACTCCTGAGTCTATTCAAACTTTGAGTAAGGAAATTGAGGATGCCGACTTGGTATTACTTGGTTCACCGGAACAACAGCACTCAGTAACCAGTGCTTTAAGTAGTGCGTTAGAATGGATGTCTTGCGCAACTCATCCATTTAGAGGTAAGCCAGTTGTGATTGTGTCAACTTCACCAATGCCTCAAGGTGCATCTCGTTCTCAAAGTCGGTTAAAGAGTTTACTTACTGCCCCAGGCTTTAACGCCGAAGTCTTTAATGGTGATGAGTTCATGATGGGCAACGCACCGAAACAATTTGATGAAAATGGTGACTTAGTTGATAAGTCAACCGTTGAATTCTTAGGTCACTTCTTCGATGAAGTTGATGATTGGTACGCACAAGTTACTAAGTAGGAGGACCAGGAATGAAATTATTAGCAATTGTCGGTACAAATGCATCTTTTTCATATAATCGCTTTTTAGCACAATTTATAGCTAAGCGTTATAGTGATAAAGCAGAAATTGAAGTAAAAGAAATTGATAAGTTAACTCCGTTTTCAAGAACGGATATGGCTGATGATACAATTAAGGCTTGGATTGAAGATATTAAAAATGCTGATGGTATTGTAATTACAACACCAGAATATGATCACACTATTCCTGCTGCATTAAAGAGCAGTCTTGAATGGCTTGGTTCACATGCTGGACCAAATGTTATGAAGATGAAGCCTGTTGCGGTTGCCGGTGCTTCACATGGTGGTCAAGGTAGTGGTCGTGCGCAAGAAGATATTCGTGAAATTTTACTTTCACCAGATATGAGCGCTAATGTTTTGCCAGGTAATGAAGTATTAATTGGGCAAGCTCCAAGTAAGTTTGATAAAGAAACTGGTGAGCTTACCGATGAAGCAACTGTGAAACAACTAGATGGAATGATGGACAACTTCTTTAAGTTTGTTGAACAGGCCAATAAATAAATTTTTGCTAGAACAACTAGCAGAGAGTAAAATAATCGGATAGGAGTACCTGTCCGATTATTTTTTTGTTTATTTTAGAAAGGATATTGAAATGACTGATCCAGTTGTTTTACCAATAAAATCTGTTCGAAATCCTCGTGATTTAGGCGGTTATTTGGGTTACAAAGGTCGTAGAATCATGTCACATAGATTATTACGTTCTGGTAATATTAGTAAGATAACAGCTGAGGACAGTCAATTTTTGCTTAATTACGGTCTCAAAAAAATTATTGATTTGCGTTCACCAGCAGAATATCAAAAAAATCCTGATCAAGAATTACCAGGAATAGCACATTACTTAATACCCTTGTCGTCCGAGGATAATACTGGAGGCAATGGCTTAAATATGAAGAGAGAATTTGAGAAGTATCGTCACGATCAATATGCTGGCTTACGTAGAATGTGTTGGCGGTATCGGAATCATATTCTTAATAAAGCTGCTCAAAATAGTTTTCACCAAATAATGCAACTAATTACAGAAACTGATGAGGGGGCAGTTTTATATCATTGCTCTGAAGGAAAAGACAGAACAGGATTAGTGACAGTAATACTTTTGTATATTTTAGGTGTTGATATGGAAGTGATTCGGCAAGATTATCTTTATTCTAATTATTTGCTTAATAATTATCGTGCTGTGCGTGATCAAAAGTTTAAAGAAATAGGCGAAAATGATAAGTTTCGTACAAATATGCGTGTTTTAGGATCAGTTGCTAATACCTTTTTAGATACTAGTTTAATCACGATACGTGAAAGCTATGGTGGACTAGATAATTTTATTATTAATCAGCTGGGAGTGAATGAACAGATGCAAAATGATATTAGAGAAAAGTATTTGGAGAAATGAGAAAAAATGATTGAAAATATTGCATTAAAACAAGTAGTTGGTGAACATCACGCATTGGGTACCTCAATCACGTTGCAAATATTTGGAAATGCCCAAGAAGATATAATTAGCCATTCGTTTGATCTAATTGACCACTATGAAGATTTATTAACAGTAAATCGGGATAAATCAGAAGTAATGAGTATTAATCATGCTGCAGGCGATCATCCAGTGCAAGTTTCTAGTGGCACTTATGATTTAATTAAATTGGCAGTAATGAAAAGTCGGGAGAATTTTGGGTTCAATGCTTTAATTGGCCCAGTAGTAAAATTATGGGCAATTGGGTTTAAAGGAGCTCATGTGCCGACCGAAGATCAAATTAAAGAAAAAATGAAGTTGATTGATCCTTTTAATGTTGAGTTAAATGATTCTAATCAAACAGTTTTTTTGAAGAAGCTAGGAATGGAGCTTGACTTGGGCGGTATTGCTAAAGGATGGATTGCGGATCGCATCCGCGATTATTGGCGTGCGTATGGTGTTCATGCAGGAATTATCAATTTAGGTGGCAATATATTATTGGTTGGTGATTGTCCTAAACGTGTCAATGGTCAATGGGTCGTTGGTGTTCAAGATCCCAAGGAGTCTCGTGGTAAAAATATTACGTCAGAAATGGTTCATGAATGTTCAGCTGTAACTAGTGGTACTTATGAACGTTATCTCGAAGTCGATGGGCATAAATATCACCATTTAATTGATCCGCGAACAGGTTATCCTGTTGAAACTGATTTAGCTGGAGTAACGACTTTTACTAAAGATTCTGTACAAGCAGAAATTGAATGCAAGAGGCTGTTTTTTGCTGGTCATCCAATCAAGGACTGGCATAGTAAGCCCAATCGCATTGGAGCTATCTTTGTTTATAATGATGATCACGTTGAATATGATAATTTTGAATAATTAGCTTAAAACTAATTTGTATCACACTGATCTGATTTGGTTTTTAATTATAAATCAGCAACTTTTTTATAATAATTTTGAATAAAATGAAAAATAGCCTTGATGTTTTGCTTAAAAATATCAAGGCCATTTTGTTTGATGTTGCCAATCTTATTAGCTATTTATAGATATTGTCGTTTTATGCAGCAGTGCGACTAATACTGAAAATGGTGTTAAACATACCGTTAGAAAGTCCAGGTGTATTGTAAATAATGAAGCGTAAGAACGATGAATCTAATGTTTGTTGAATAAACCATGGATTTTGCAAAGCATTAAGCATTGATAAAATAATATAGATGAAAAAGTAACCGGCAAAAAAAGATGCGATTGCACCTAAAACGCTATCTAAAATATTTCCAAAACTTGATGTATGTGGATTTTTATTTGGTAGCCAACTTTTAAAAACTTTGATCACCATTTTACCAATAAATAAAATAATGAAGAACGCTAAAAACCGAAAGAGCATGAGATTATCACCAGGAGTGAGTGTAGTTTGGATGCTTTTACCAGTTATTTGGGCATAGAGCCAGTTGCCAGCTGGATTTTGAAAGAAGATAGCAGCAATGAATACAATGGCTGCAAAAATTAAATTGATGACTAGTTTGGTAAAACCTGTTTGATAACCCTTGTATGTTTTTCTAACCAAATAAGCTAGAACAATTAAAGTAATAATCATGTTTTTCTCCTTTGACGATATTATAACTTATTTCCTACACTTAGACTTTGACGACTGTCAAAAAATATTTCATAATTAAAGAGATGTAATGGCTTTACAATAAGCCAAATTTAGCGTTAAATTTAAAGAGTGTGAAACAAGGTTTCACGGGTGAAAAATGAATCCTGACAAATTTGTCCAAGAACTAGCAAAACGTAATTTTAACTTAAATAAAAACCAAGTCAATCAGTTTAAGCAATATTTCAATAGCTTAGTAGCTGCAAATAAGCACGTTAATCTTACAAGGATAACGGAAGAAGACGAGGTGTATCTCAAGCACTTCTTTGATAGTTTGACACCTCTATTTGTGTTTAGTGATATTTTTGAAGCAGATTGCACTTTGTGTGATGTCGGAGCAGGTGCGGGTTTTCCTTCAATTCCACTTAAAATAATGCAACCGAGTCTAAAATTAACAATAGTTGATTCATTAGGAAAGAGATTGGCTTTTTTGCAAGATTTAGTCAATAACTTAAACCTTAAGGATGTAAAACTTGTTCATGGTCGTGCTGAAGATGTCGGTCAAAACCAACTATATCGTGAACAATTTGACCTTGTTACTGCACGTGCGGTAGCTAATATGGCCGTTTTAAGTGAATATTGTTTGCCGCTAACTAAGCAAAAAGGTTATTTTGTGGCATTGAAAGGACCAAAAGCTGAAAGTGAATTAGCAAAAAGTCAAAAAGCTATCAGTGTACTTGGAGGAAAAGTACTGAAAACAGAAGAATTACGATTACCAGATAGTAATGAAGAACGTACGTTAGTTCTTATTCAAAAGATAAAGTATACACCCAAGAAGTATCCGCGCCAAGCGGGAACTCCTCATCGCAAACCAATACAGTAACAGGAGGACTTGATATGTCAATTTTTTCGTCTTTACGTCATCATGACGAAATTTCAAAGGATAAACAAATTCAAGATATTAAATTAACTAAGATCAAGCCAAATTCTTATCAACCAAGACGAGAATTTTCTGACGAGTCAATTCGTGAATTAGCGGCAACACTTGATAAAGATGGCTTATTGCAACCGATTATTGTTCGTGAAAAGGGAGAGGATTATGAAATCATTGCCGGTGAACGACGTTTTCGGGCAGCACAGCATCTAGCATGGGAACGTATCCCTGCCATTGTGAAGAACATGGACGATAGTCAGGCGGCTTCACTTGCTTTAATTGAAAACTTGCAACGGGAAGATTTAAATCCAATAGATGAGGCGCAAGCATATAGTAATTTAATGCAATTGAATCATTTAACTCAGACAACATTAGCGCAAAATATTGGTAAATCGCAATCATATGTAGCTAATAAATTGAGACTATTGAAGTTAACTCCCAAAGTACAGAGCTATTTGGCTAGTGGTGAAATTTCGCCAAGGCATGGTCGCAGTTTAGTGGGGCTAAGTGAGAAAGATCAGGGGCGAGTACTTGATGAAGTATTAGCTAATAATCTTAATGTCAGTGAGACAGAAAAAATTGCTCGTGATGTTGAGGGATATTTTGCGGATAAAAAGACTAAAATTAAGGAACAGGCAAAAGCAGCGCAAACACAGCGGGCAGTTAATCGAATACCCAAGGATATGAAAGTTCAAATTAATACAATTAAACGTGCTGTAAAATTAGCTAAAGAATCTGGAATTAAGGTAAAAGTCAAAGAAAATAATGACCCTGATGATTATATGATTACAATTGAAATGAAAAGGAAGTAGGAAGGTATGGAAAATATGGTGAGTGTAATTTCTGTGGCTAACCAAAAGGGTGGTGTTGGCAAAACCACAACGACCATTAACTTAGCTGCTTCAATTGCTGAACGTGGATATAAAGTTTTAATTGTTGATATTGATCCTCAAGGAAATGCAACTTCTGGATTAGGAATTGAAAAATCAGAAATTAATCAAGATATTTATAGCGTTTTAATTAATGATGTTCCACTAAAAGACACAATTTTTCACACTACAACTACTAAATTAGACCTTGTACCAGCAACAATTAACTTATCAGGTGCCGAAACGGAATTAATCAGCATGATGGCTCGTGAAACCCGTCTAAAATCAGCTCTTGATACGGTTAGTGAAGATTACGATTTTATTTTTATTGATTGCCCACCATCTCTTGGTCAATTATCAATTAATGCTTTTACTGCATCAGATTCAATTTTGATACCCGTTCAAAGTGAATATTATGCAATGGAAGGATTAAGCCAGCTACTTAATACAATTCGACTAGTTCAAAAGCATTTCAATAAAGATTTAGGGGTTGAAGGAGTCTTAATGACAATGCTTGATGCTAGAACAAATTTAGGAGCTGAAGTTGTTAAGGAAGTTCGATCTTATTTTGCAAATAAAGTTTATAAGACAATTATTCCGCGAATTACCAAATTAGCAGAAGCACCTAGTTATGGAGAAGCAATTACTGAATATGCTCCTAACTCACGTGGTGCTAAGGTATACGATGATTTAGCCAAGGAGGTGTTAAAGAATCATGGTAAGAGACTTAAAAAATAAAGAAGGCAAAAAGCATGGTGGTCTCGGACGCGGAATTGAGGCTTTATTTGAAGATGAACCGCAAACTGAAGAGACCGAAGAAGAAATTCTTGATATTAATTTAAGTGAAATTAGACCCAATCCATATCAGCCTAGGAAAAGTTTTGATGATAAAACTTTGAAAGAGTTGGCCGATTCAATTAAGGAAAACGGTGTTTTTCAGCCAATCATTGTGCGTAAATCAGTTAATGGTTATGAAATTATTGCTGGTGAAAGACGTTATCGTGCATCAAAATTAGCAAAGAAAACCACCATTCCGGCAATTGTTCGTGATTTTAGTGAAAGTCAAATGATGGAGGTTGCTGTTCTCGAAAACTTGCAACGTGAGGATTTAACTCCGCTAGAAGAAGCGCAAGCGTATGAGATGCTGCAAAAAAATTTGGGTCTAACCCAGGAAGAAGTATCTAAGCGAATGGGCAAGTCTCGACCATATATCGCTAATTACTTGCGATTATTGACTTTACCAAATAAGACCAAGCACTTGTTACAACATGGTGAATTGTCGATGGGACAGGCCAGAACACTTTTAGGATTAAAAAACAAAGATAGAATCGATGAGGTTGCTAAACAGGTCGTTAAAGAAGGAATGCCTGTTAGGAAAGTTGAGGCTTTAGTAGCTAGTTTAAATTCGCAAAAACCGCAGAAAAAGGTAATTCAGAAATCTGCCTTTATTAAAGCAAGCGAACACCAGCTAGCTAACAAGCTAGGCTCAAGTGTTAATATTTCTGAAAGTAAAAAGGGAAATGGACATTTGTCTATAGGTTTTTCTTCTGTCGATGAGCTAAACAGAATTCTTGAAATATTAGGTGTTGATTTAGATGAATAAGGATATTGCTTATAATTTAGCAGATACGGTATTGATGAAAAAACCGCATGCTTGCAAAACAAACAATTGGGAAATCCTGCGCTTAGGTGCAGACATTCGTTTAAAATGTATGGGATGTGGGCATATCGTGCTAATTTCACGAGCAAAATTTGTTCACAATTTAAAGAAAGTTTTAACTAAAGCTAATGATCCGGTAAATAGAAAAAATGAGCTATATATTCCTAAAGCATCAATTGCGTTACCAGATTTTAATCAAGATAATAAATAATTTTTATAAGAAGAGGTTGAAGATGTCATTAACTGCTGGAATTGTAGGTTTGCCAAATGTTGGAAAGTCAACGTTGTTTAATGCGATTACCAAAGCTGGAGCCGAAATGGCCAATTATCCGTTTGCTACGATTGAGCCGAATGTTGGAATGGTGGAAGTTCCGGATAAACGCTTAGGTAGAATTCAAGAATTGATTCCGGCTAAAAAAATAGTTCACACAACTTTTGAATTTACCGATATTGCAGGATTGGTTAAGGGGGCTTCTAAAGGCGAAGGACTTGGTAACAAATTTTTAGAAAATATACGGCAAACTGACGCAATTATTCACGTTGTAAGAGCGTTTGAAGATGATAATATAACATCTGTAACTGGCAAGGTTGATCCAGAAGAAGATATTAATACGATAAATTTAGAATTAGCAATTTCTGATCTGGACGCAGTAAACAGAAGAATTAATAAAGTAAAGAAACTAGCTCAACAAAATGACAAGGATGCCAAGGCTGAATTACAAGTTTTACAAAAGATTAAGCCAGTTTTAGAAGAAGGTAAGGCTGTTCGCTCAATTACTTTTAATGATGATGAACTGAAGATTGTTAGGGGCCTATTTCTTTTAACAGCTAAACCGGTTATTTATGTTGCGAATATTGCTGAAGAATCAATGGCAGATGCAGAAAATGATCATTATTATCAAATTGTTAAAAAGCATGCTGACAAAGAGCATGCTGAATGTTTAGGAATTTCTGCAGCGACTGAGGAAGAAATTGCCGGTCTTGATGATGATGAAAAAGCTGAATTTCTGGAAGCAGAAGGAGTAACTGAATCTGGACTTGATCGTTTGATTAGGGCTGCATATCATCTATTGGGGCTGCGAACTTTCTTTACAGCTGGTGGTCCTGAGACGCGTGCGTGGACTTTTCATGAAGGGATGAAGGCACCACAAGTAGCTGGAGTAATCCATTCCGATTTTGAACGTGGCTTTATTCGAGCTGAAGTTGTCTCTTTTGCCGATTTAAATAAGTATGAAACCATGCAAAAAGTTAAAGAAGCTGGTAGATTACGTCTTGAAGGTAAAGATTATGAAGTTCAAGACGGTGACATTATTGAATTTAGATTTAACGTTTAGGAAAATATAATGGCAGAAAATAAACAAGAAGAACAAGTAAAAATAGATGCTGATCAGCAAACAAAACTAAAAGATAAAGTTGTTAATCAAAATATGGAAGAGCAAGTCAGACAAATGGCACCCGCAGAATTACGCAAACAATTAAGTAAAAAGAATGCTGACTATATTTTTCGTTTGCAAAAAGAATTAGAAAATCAAGGTAAGCTGAGTCAAGAAAATGCAATAAGCAAAATCGATAAGCTTTTGCCAGATTTACTCATTGCCCAGCGCCATGGACAACCAGCTAACACCTTTTATAATATGTCACCTAAAATCAAAGCGGCTGATATTTTAAAACCTAAGCTCAAAACTGCAGCAGATATCCCGTTTTGGCAGTATGCAGTTGATAGTGCATTACTTTATGTTGCAATTTTTGTGGGTATATTTGGGTTAATAGCATTGTTCCAGCCAAATTCTAAAAATAATTCACAAATGGGAATTTTAACTTTAATTAGCATTGGGGTATTAATGGGAATTTTTATGACCAAGTATAATACTTGGCTTCTACCGGATAATGGCAAGAATAAAAAAATTCCTTGGACCAAAATTATTTTGGGTATGGCAGGAATAATAGTGGTTTTATATGGCTGGCTAATGGTGTTATCAATTCCAGCGCTGCAAGTAGTTAATCCGGTTTTACCTGGTATGACCAATATTATTATTGCTCTTATTGCCTACGGTATTCGGTGGTTATTTCGGCGACACTTTGAAATTGTTGGTTCCGTTTTCTCACCGGCTGCCAAAAACAAATAAAGTGCTTTTTGTCAAGAAAAGAGCTATACTAAAAGAACTCTATATTTAAAAGGGGATAAATAGGTTTAATAACCTATTTATCCTTTTTAAAATAAGTTACTTGTAGAAAAGAAACAACATTTTGTATTGAATAGAAAGAGGTATTTAATGATTAACACACTGCGTAAATCAATTAGGCAGTATAAGAATTTATCATTGTTGTCGCCATTACTTGTTACAGGTGAAGTTATCATTGAAATGTTAATTCCATATCTGGTTGGTATTTTAATTGATAATGGAATCATGAAAGGCAACATGTCTTATATTACAAAATGGGGCTTGATTCTACTAGTTATTACTGTTATTTCCTTAGTATTGGGAGCAGGAGCTAGTTATGTGTCCGCTCACGCTGCGGCAGGATTTGCTGCGAATTTGCGTAAGGATATGTTTTATCATGTTCAGGATTACTCATTTGAAAACATTGACAAGTTTTCCAGTGCAAGTTTAGTTACGCGAATGACAACAGACGTTAATAACGTTCAGATGGCGTATCAAATATTGATTAGAATCGCTGTTAGAGCCCCAATGATGCTGATTGTTTCGATAATCATGTCACTCATTATTAGTCCACGATTATCGCTTATTTTTGTGGTTTTGGCACCGGTTTTTATATTACTGTTAGCATTAGTAATCAAAAGCGTCAGTCCGTATTTTCCTAAAATCTTTAAGGGTTACGACCAAATGAACGAAGTTGTTCGAGAGAATGTTCGTGGAATACGTGAAGTAAAGACTTTTGTTCAGGAAAAACCACAAACGGTAAAATTCAATAAAGCTTCTGGATTTATTTACAAATTATTTTCAACTGCGCAGAAGATTATGTCACTTAATTCGATGATTGTAATTGCAGTTTTAAATATTTCTAATTTAGCCATCTGCTGGTTTGGAGCTAAAGAAATCGTGGGTGGCACTTTACAAACAGGTCAACTGATTTCAATGTTTTCTTATTCAAATTCAGTTTTGAATAGTTTAAATATTTTGGCAATGATTTTCACGCAACTAGTTCTTTCATCTGCCAGTGGACGAAGAATAGCAGACGTAATTAACGAAGAACCTTCAATTGAAAATCCACGTAAGCCATTGACTCATTTGAATAATGGTGAAGTGATTTTTGATCATGTCAATTTTAAGTATGACCAAGAAGATAAAGCGCTAGCCTTAAGTAATATTAATTTGCATATCAATGCAGGTGAAACCCTGGGGATAATTGGTAAAACTGGATCGTCTAAATCAACCTTGGTGGCAATGATTCCTCGTTTGTATGATACTGTATCTGGTGCGGTACGTGTTTCTGGACATAATGTTAAATCATATGATTTAAAAACATTGCGTGATAATGTAGCAATGGTTTTACAAAATAATGTGCTATTTTCAGGTACAATCAAAGAAAATTTAAAATGGGGAAATGAAAATGCTACCGACGATCAAGTTGTAGCGGCAGCTAAAGTTGCACATGCAGATGACTTTATCCGTGAAATGCCTAATCAATATGACACAATGGTTGAACAAGGTGGAGCAAATGTTTCTGGTGGACAAAAGCAAAGAATTACAATTGCACGAGCCCTCCTTAAGAACCCTAAAATTCTAATTTTAGATGACTCAACTTCTGCAGTTGATACTCAAACTGAACGTGAAATTCGAGAATCATTGTCTAAAAATATGCCGGATACAACAAAAATTATCATCTCACAACGAATTGTTTCAATTAAAGATGCGGATCGAATTGTTGTGATGGATGATGGTAAAATTCAGGATATTGGTACACATGATGAATTGATGAAGCGTAACGATTTGTACAGTTCAATTGCTGAGTTCCAAGAAGAACAGAAGAAGTAGGTGATGAAGTTGGATAAAGCAGGAAAAAATAAGAATACAAGTATGAAGGAGAAGAAGTCTCAAACTTTATATCGTCTGCTAAAATTAGTGGTAAATACTAGTCCATGGATGCTCATCACATCAATTATTGCAATAATTTTAGCGGCAGGTTCAACAGTTGCTGGATCATTGTTCATTGAACGGTTAATCAATGTTTATATTATTCCGTTAACTAAGCAAGCTCATCCAGACTTTGGGCCACTTTGGCGTGCAATAATGGTAATGTTTGGTATGTACGCAATCGGTTTTATTTCCAGCTATCTGTTTGCCATGTTGATGGCTGTGTTAGCCCAGAAAGTACAATACCGTGTACGTAACGAGATGTTCGAACACATGGAGCAGTTGCCTATTGCATACTTTGATGAGAATGATTACGGCGATATAATGAGTCGTTATACAAATGATATTGATACATTGATGCAGATGATTTCGCAATCAATTCCCCAATTTATCAATTCAGGACTTAATATTATCTTTGTTTTGGGGGCTATGCTTAGTTTAAGTTGGCAATTGACAATATTTACTCTGATTGTTTTTGTCTTATCAATCGGGATCGTACGGTTCTTAACATCTAAATCGGCTTACTACTTTCAAAAACAGCAAAAAGAACTTGGCCAAGTCAATGGTTATAATGAAGAAATGTTGAATGGTTTGAAAGTAATTAAAGTATTTAGTCATGAACCCGAGGTAGAAGAAGATTTTGAAGGCTATAATCGGGCATTGGAAGCTGCATCAGGTAAGGCTCATACTTATGCCACCATTTTATTTCCAATTATGGGAAACATGGGGAATTTACTTTATGTTTTAATTGCTATTTTAGGCGGTGCAGTGGCGATTAATCGCATTGCACCAATATCGCTTGGAGTCATTGGTGCTTTCTTGCAGTTATCGAAACAATTTGCAATGCCCATTGCCCAAATATCGCAACAATTAAACTCAATTGTAATGGCTTTAGCTGGTGCTAAGAGAATTTTTGATTTAGAAGATCAACCTATTGAGGTCGATGATGGCGATGTGACAATTTCAAAAGATGAAAATGTTAAGGGAATGTGGTATTGGAATGTGCCCCAAGCTGATGGAACAATAAAAAAGATTACGGTAAAGGGTCACATTGTTTTTGACAATGTCAATTTTAGTTATTCTCCTGATAAGCAAATCTTATATAATATTTCTCTTGATGCTAAACCAGGAATGAAAGTGGCTCTAGTTGGCGAAACAGGTGCTGGGAAAACTACTATTTCTAATATGTTGAATAGATTTTATGAAATAGATTCCGGTACAATCACTTATGATGGGATCCCATTGAAGCGAATTAAAAAAGATGATTTACGGCAATCCTTATCAATTGTTTTGCAAGAAACACATATGTTTACCGGAACTGTTATGGATAATATTCGCTTTGGTAATAGAAGTGCTAGTGATGACGATATTTATCAGGCGGCCCATCTGTCACATGCAGATGAATTTATTCATCATTTGGATGAAGGGTATCAAACTATTATTGATGGAAATGGTGGTGATCTTTCACAAGGTCAAATGCAATTACTGAGTATTGCTCGAGCAATGGTTGCTGATGAACCAGTAATGATTTTAGACGAAGCAACTTCAAGCATTGATACTCAAACAGAAAAATTAATACAGTCTGGAATGGATAATCTGCTTGCTGGTCGAACTAGTTTTGTGATTGCACACCGTTTATCTACAATTGTTAATTCTGATTTGATTTTAGTTCTCGATCATGGTCATATTATTGAAGCAGGTAACCATGATCAATTGTTAAAGCAAAAAGGATACTACTACGAACTTTACACTGGTAAAAAAGAAATTGAATAATTAAATTATTGAAAAACTTTTCATTTCCCTTAAATTTATCTTGAGTCATTCAGTTAAAAACTTCTTTTATGGTAGTATGATAAATAATTTTTATGAAACACTAATATTTCAAGCTAGTTTATTAATTAAATCTAGTGTCTCATGGTTTATCTGGTGACTTAATCGCAAATGATGAAAAATCAGTTTAGTTCAATTGTTAAGACTCTCTTGTAATGCCAAATAAAGTGGACTTCAGGATCAAGAGCTATATTAATCGTCAATGGATCATTGAATATTTAATATAAATTAGCATTAATAAATAATATTTTAGCTAGGAAATATAATGAGCAGCGAAGGTTGTCTAATTTTTGCCACTTATTATAAAAAGTCCTAGTTTTTTTAATAAAAAGATAAGATAAGTTTGAATATTAGGTGATTACAGTTAAATTAGCTAAAATATGTGACATAAGTTCTGCTACACTATATATGAAGGATTTCAATAAAAAATAAAAAGAAGGGAAGAACCCAATGAAAATTTTAGTAGTTGATGATGATAAAGAAATCGTTGAATTATTAAGCATTTACCTCAGAAATGAAGGATACACACCTGTCGTGGCTTATAGTGGCAAAGAAGCAATTACTAAACTTACAACAAGTCCAGATATTGGATTAATGATTTTAGATGTGATGATGCCGAATATGAATGGAATTGATGTAATTAAGGAAGTTCGGAAAGACTCAGACATTCCAATTATTATTGTTTCGGCTAAAACTGGAGATATGGATAAAATTCAAGGTCTAATCACTGGTGCCGATGATTATGTTTCTAAGCCATTTAACCCGCTTGAAGTAATGGCACGGGTTCGTTCACTTCTACGTCGAAGTCAAAAACAAGTCAAAGATGATGAACCTGATGTTTTAGAAATTGGACCATTGGTTATTAACCGTGATTCGCATGAAGTAAAAACGATTGATGGTACGGATATTCAGTTAACAGCTTTGGAATTTGGTATTTTGTATTTACTTGCAAGTCATCCTAATCGCGTTTTTTCTGCTGATGAAATTTTTGAGCGGGTTTGGCAGCAAGAATCAATTGTTTCAGCAAAAACTGTAATGGTTCATGTGTCACATTTGCGTGACAAGATTCAAAAAGCTACTGGGGGCGAAGATGTTATTCAAACAGTGTGGGGCGTTGGCTATAAAGTTGAGGCTTAATTAATGAAAAAAGAACGTGTAAAGCTTACAGCTGCAGAAAAAAGCGAGTTGTTTGCTGAAGGCGTAATAACAGTGGTGTTGTTACTGTTATTGAATTTATCGATTGTTATTCTAATTTATCTAACAATTTTACAAAATCAAAATTTAGTCAATGGAATTTATTTTTTAAAAAAAACGATTACCTTTGCTGGGGGCCGTCATTTATGGTCATGGCAAAATACTTTTTTGATTATGATGGGGATAGCTGACCTAATTGTACTTTACTGGCGTTTAATTCGTCGGTATCATCAAATGCAATTGCGCCATGTTATTTCTGAATTACATTATATTGCCCAGGGCCATTTTGATCACACAATTTCTTTTAAAGTGAAAACAGATTTGCAAAAGGTGATTGATTCAATTAATTCTTTGGTTGCAAGCACCGTTAATGCAATTAATGAAGAAAAGGCAATTGAACGTTCAAAAGATGAGTTAATTAGTAATGTATCACATGATATCAGAACACCATTGACATCAATTATTGGTTATTTGGGATTATTGAAATCAGGTGTTGCAAATCCTAAAGATCGGCAAAGGTATCTCGATATTGCTTATATGAAAGCTGAACAGATGAAATCTTTAGCCCATGATTTACTAGATTATACCACTCTAAAATCAACTAGTACGAAGCTTAATTTAACATCCCTACACATTTTTTCAATGTTAGAACAAGTTGCTGCTGGATTTGAATTTGAAGCACATGAAAAGGGAATTACTTTTAGCATTGAGACTAGACCAAAGGAGTTAACAATTCAAGCTGACCCAGAGAAGTTAGTGCGAGTGTATAATAATTTAATTACCAACGCTTTGAAATATGGTAAAGGTGCAACTCAAATTAAGTTAATAGCTAATTTAGTGAATAATAATGAAGTTGAATTAAGAGTTGAAAACAATGGGGCCCCGATTCCCTCAGCTTCACTTAAAAAAATCTTTGAGCGCTTTTATCGGGTAGAACCATCGCGTAATACTGAAACGGGTGGCACTGGTTTGGGATTATCGATTACTAAGAGTATTGTTGAATTACACCATGGTACAATCAATTGCGAATCTGGGACAGATTGGACTAGTTTTATCATTTGTTTACCATTAAATCCAAAGAGTGCAAAAATTAGTGGATAGCTATGTTATAATTTTGACTAAGATCAACAATAGAGGGGTATAACATGAGTATTTCTTTAAATACCTGTATTTTAATTTTAAAAGAACATCATTTGCTTAAATCAAGTGCAGTTCAGGACACAGTTACAGCAAGGATGGAGTATGTTTCATATGATTCACGTGATATCCAAACTAACACCTTGTTTTTCTGTAAGGGTGCAGGATTTCGTCCAACTTATTTATCGATGGCTAAAGATAATGGGGCAAATTGTTACGTAGCTGAACAACCATATCCAGAAGGAAAAGGAATGCATGCCTTAATCGTACGTGATGTATCTAAGGCAATGGCTTTATTATCGGCAGCATTTTTTAGGTTCCCGCAAGACGACTTATATGTTGTAGCTATTACGGGAACTAAAGGTAAAACGACGACAGCTTACTTTTTAAAGGGGATGTTAGATCAATTTAATGGTGGGAAAACTGCCCTAATTTCTTCTGTAAATAACGTTGTGGGAAAAGATGAGGCAGATACGTTTAAGTCTAGCTTAACTACACCAGAATCACTAGATCTATTTCGCGATATGCGGACAGCTGTTGATAACGGAATGACGCATTTGGTAATGGAAGTTTCAAGTCAAGCATACAAGAAGAATCGTGTGTTTGGTTTAACTTATGATTTGGGTTTCTTCTTGAATATTTCTCCAGATCACATTGGACCAAATGAACATCCGAATTTTGCGGACTATTTACATTGCAAGTTACAATTACTTGTTAATGCACGTAAATGTATTATCAATGCCCAAACTGATCACTTTGAGGAAGTCTATGCAGCAGCAACGACAACAACAGCTCCTGATAGCATATATTTATTTGCTGATGAAAAGTTTTCTAATCCTGCCTTGAAGCAAACAATTGATTTTCGTTATTCCACTCAAGAAATTGATATGATTCAAACTTGTTTCCAGCTTCTTTGCGTTAGTCCGAAAGCTAAAAAATTGCCAATTGCTGGTAGTTATAAGTTAAAGATGTTGGGCGATTTTAATGAATCTAATGGTACTGCCGCTGTAATTGGTGCTGGGTTGGCAGGATTAGATTATGTTACTGCTGCAAAAGGAATTAGTGAGGTAACTGTTCCTGGAAGAATGCAGACTGAAATCACAAAAAAGCATGGAACTGTTGTAGTTGATTATGCACATAATGAAGCTTCAATGATGGCTCTAATGGGATTCATGCAACGTGAATTTAATAATCCTAAAATTATAGTTGTTGTTGGCGCACCGGGAGATAAAGGTATATCACGTCGACCAGGCTTTAGTCATAGTTTAAATGCATATGCCACTAAAGCATTCTTGACTACTGATGATCCTGGTTTTGAAGATCCAAAAAAGATTGCTCAAGAAATTGATGCGGGTATTGACCATTCAAAAGTTGATGTCACAATTGAATTGGATCGACAGAAAGCCATTTATGATGCTATTAGTATGGCATCTAAAGACGATATTGTTTTAATTTGTGGTAAAGGTGAGGACGGCTTTCAAAAGGTTCGTGGTATCAACACACCATATCCTTCTGATATTACCGTGGCTCAGCAGGCCATTAATAAGCTTGAAGATCAAGAAGGACATTTTAATAGTTAGAAAATAAAAAATGAAACATTTTTTTAGTATTATTGGTGGGATGGGAACGATTGCGACTGAAAGTTATGTCCATCTGCTCAATCACCGTATAAAAATTACAAAAGATCAAGATTATTTGAACTATATTCTAGTAAATGATGCTCAAATTCCAGATAGAACAGCTTATATCAAAGATCATCGTCAACCTAATTTTTTTGGTGATTTGCATGATGATGTATTGCAGCAAGCAAAACTGAATCCTGATTTTTTTGTAATGCCTTGCAATACTGCACATTATTTTTATGATGAGTTAGCAAGTTTAACGGATATACCATTTTTACACATGATGAGAATTTCAGTGCATAAATTTATAGATAAGTATCCACAAGAAAAGAAGATAGGGTTAATTGCAACTGAAGGTTCAATCTATGATCATCTTTATGTTGATGAGCTACAAAAAGTAGGCCGGCATGCGGAATTGGGTGGAACAGAAGTGCAACCTTTGGTGACTAAGCTTATTTATTCTAATATCAAAGAAAAGGGTCTTGTAGATGCGGAGTTATATCATCGCATTTTGCGGATTATGCATGATCAATATAAATGTAATGTGATTTTACTTGGCTGTACAGAACTGTCTTTAGCACAAGAAAAAGCACCGAATCATCCTTATCATGTGATTGATCCACAGTCAATTATGGCTGATGTCGCTATTGAATTAGAAATGAAAATTCGTTCAGGTGAGGATCCTCAAAAGGTTATTCAAAAATATTTATATTAATTAGAAAAGCAGCAGTTGGCTGAAGTTAACCCTCTAGATTGGACTGAAAATCAATCTAGAGGGTTTTTACTATGTTAAATATACGATTGAATACAAATAATTACAGGAACTTAACTTACTTAAAGTAGATTAGGCTAGATACTATGTGGCAATTATTTGTGCCACATAGATCCGGCGGCGTATACTTTTATCCTATCAATAGTGTGGGTCAAGAAGGTGATGGCAATACACCAAAATCAAACTAAAATTTGACGTACGCTAAAAGACCGTACTCTGATTAAGTATCAGAATACGGTCTTAGCGAAAATATAAATTTACTGGTAACGTCCAACTCTAGGAGTTAACATCATCAGTATTAATCGTTTTAGCAACAAGCAACTTAAAATATTTGGCGCTTGCAATAACAATAAATACTATGCTAAATCATCATATTACCATCATGATAAAAAATTTACTTTATTTTTCCTGTTTTGATTTAATATAATTTTGTCCATCAGCTGCTGGTGCAACTGATTTTCCAAAGAATAGCACTAAAATAATTATCGTGATTACATACGGTGCAATCTGCATATAGACCGATGGGATATGATTGAACAAAGGTAATTGATTGCCAATAATACTAATACTTTGGGCAAAACCAAAAAATAAGGAAGCTAACATTGCTCCAAGGGGATTCCATTTACCAAAAATCATCGCAGCCAAGGCCATAAAGCCCTGCCCAACAATGGTGGAAATCGAAAAATTACCAGAAATAGCTTCGGCAAAGACAGCACCGCCGATTCCCCCTAAAAGTCCAGAAGTTAAAACGCCAACATAGCGCATCCCATAAACATTAACGCCAACCGTATCGGCAGCTTGGGGATTTTCGCCACATGATCGCAACCGCAATCCAAAACGGGTTTTATATAATATCCACCATAAAATAATAGTTACAATAATTGCCACCCATGCTGGTGCAAAAGTATTTTGAAACAGAATCTGTCCAATAACCGGAATATCAGCTAAACCGGGAAAATTAAAATAACGGTAAATTGTAAAATGAAGTTGAACACTTGCCCTAATTAAAAAATGAAAAAAGTCCATTGGACTTCTTTGATAGAATGTAATTACCCAATCAATTCTAGAAAGAAGTTACCAATGAACTCGCTTAAT
>NZ_JBXSQM010000015.1:0-51038 GCF_057063645.1 Lactobacillus sp. X-49 | reverse complement strand
CAACGTTTATCATCTTACTAAATCAGCTTTCCTTTGTCAAGCTTTTCTTTCAAATGTTTTTTGTCCTCTTCGCTTCTGTCTCTTTGACTTTCGCCCGACGACAGTTATTTATATTAGCAACCTTTTTTTTCTTTTGCAAGCTTTTTTTGAAAAATTTTTTTATTCAATTCTAGTTTAAATGAGTATTGAACTTAGAACTGTTTTGTTGGCTCTTCAACCTGTTTTAGCAGCAGATATATACACTGATAAATATCACGAATATCATTTTTACATTCATTTAAGACCCAGTTCAAAACAATTGCATAAATGCCATTTGAAATCAATTCGATTTTTCTAACTGAAAATGCTCCTCTTGGTCGCATATAAAGTTCAATTGCATGCGCCAATTCTTTATTTAAAACCTGATAAAATTCTCGCAAATCTTTTGCAATTGTTAGCATGTTTAAGTAGAAAAATTTATTCTCGCGAATTTTTATGAGCATTCTATAAAACATCTTTCCAATACTTTCGTTTTTGGTAGAACGCAAAGTTCTCCTTATCTCGATTATCATTACCGATAAAAATAGATCACTAATATTTCGATAGTACTGATAAAATACTCCCCGATTAATACTTGCAGCTTGACAGAATTCTAATACGGTATATTTATGCACGATTTGCTCTGATAAACACTGCTTTAGAATTTTTTCCGCCCTAATTGTCAACAATTTTAATTCACCTCTTAATTAAATTCTGATAAATAAAATATAACAGTTATATCGCTTTCAAACAATAAAAAATACCAAAAAAACAATTATTTTAATTCACAATATATAAATATAAGGTTATAAATTTATAAGAAAAAAACAAAACTGAAGATTTCAGTTTTGTTTTAACTATTTATTTTCGATCACGCCGCTTTTTTCGTTGCGCTTTTTCTTTACGCATTTTATGACGTTGCTCAATTTTGTTTTTCTGCGCTTTATCCTGCTGAATTGCCCGCTTTATCTTCTTTTTATATCCTGGCTTACGTTTCTTTTTTGTTTTTTTAACAAAACCTTTCATATTCGGATCAAGGGTATGACTAGAAAATTTGACAGTATCTCGACGGTGATAATGTTTACGCGAAACCAATTCTTCGTTTTTGATTTCAACAAAATCAAAGTGGACTCCCATTTGTTCTAACGAAGTAATCCGTGTCATTTCTTCTTCACGAATTAGTGTCACAGCATGACCTGACATTTTATTACGTCCAGTTCTGCCAATGCGATGAACTACAAATTCCAAATTTCGTGGAATCTCATAGTTAACAACCAGACTAACCCCATCAATATCTAATCCGCGAGCGGCTAAATCTGTTGCAACAACGTATTGATACTGGCCATTTTCTACTTCACGTAAAGTTCGCTTACGTTCACGTTCAGTTATTCCACCGTGAATTTTAGCAACCTTTAATCCTTCTTCTTGTAAATACTGTGTTAATTCATCAACGTTCTGTTTCGTATTAGCAAATATTAAGGCCAAATATGGTTGTCCCATAGTCAATAATTGATATAAAAGCCGCTTGCGACTTTTACTACCAATATCAATTAAGTCATTTTTAACCGTAGGCGAAATAACTAACGGATTGTCTATTACAATTTGTTCTGGTTTCGCCATGTACTTGCGCAAAAAATTAGATAATTTAACTGGAATTGTAGCAGAAAAGGCGGCTAGTGTCGTATTTTTAGGAAGCCTTTGAATAATAAAGTCAATATCACTTAGAAAACCCATATCCAGAGTCATATCAGCTTCGTCAATGATTAAATCTTTGACATAATCTAAGTATAAAATCTTTTTCTCAACAAAATCGTGCAAACGACCTGGGGTAGCAATTACAACTTGTGGCTTTTGGTTATTCAACTTTTTAAGTTGCCGTTCTCGGTCACTGCCACCTACCAAGTTAGCAATTGAAATCTGTAAATTAGCAGCATCCCGCAACTGACGTGCTACTTGATACAATTGCTCCGCTAATTCTCGACTCGGTGCTGTCAAAATAGCTTGAGTATAGGGTGTTTCAGAAGCAATATCATTTAAAACAGGTATTAGAAAAGAATGCGTCTTTCCTGAACCAGTCACAGCTTGAACGACAGCATTTTTATGAGCTAAAAGAATGGGAATTACTTTTTCCTGTACTTTAGTTGGTTCAGTAAAATCAATTTTGGTTAAGCCAGTTCTTATAGCTGGTTTAAGTTGTTCATCTTTAAAAATATTATTCATGCGATTTTCGATATTCCTTAGTTACTTGTACCAATTCAGCAAAGATTTGTTCAACTTCTACTAAATTTTTTGCATTGGCGCCACTGGCAAGAGCATGGCCACCACCATTATGTTTAGCGGCAAGTCCATTAATTATTGGACCCTTTGAACGATAATGCACTCTAAACGTTCCGTCTGACTTTTCAACAAAAACATTCCAAGCAAGAATGTCTTTAATTCGACCTGGGGTTGATACAGTGCACGATGCTTCTTCAGAATCAACCCCAAGTTTTGACAACTTTTCTTGTGTTAAGATTGCATATGCTGCTCCACTTGGATCGACTTTCATATATTCCAAGACTTCTGCCTGCAGCTTTGCTTGAGCAAAAGTAACATCACTAATATTGCGGGCAATTTCATTAATATTGATTCCAGTTTGCGCCAATTTAGCCGCTACAAAAAAAGTATGCTTAGAGGTTTCAGGATACATAAAGCGTCCCGTATCTCCCACAATGCCAGCATATAATGGGTATGCTATTTCCTTAGTTAATGGAAGATGCTTTTCAATGATAAAATCTGCAACAATTTGCGAAGCCGCTGGTGCCTCATCATCAACATAGCTTAAATCAGCATATGGCTCAACATCTGGATGATGATCAATTTTAATTAAAAAATCCCCTTGATTATATAGTTTATTTGCAATTCGTGATGTATTGGCCGTATCAGTTGTAATAACCAATGCACCTTGATAATCTGATGGCTTGACTTGATCCATCTGATTAATCCATTCCAAATCACCTTCGTCATTTTCACCAGCACACAGGATACGTTTCTCAGGAAATTGGAGACGTAATGACCGAGCTAGTCCCGCTTGAGAACCCAATGCATCAGGATCTGGACTTGTATGGCGATGAAAAATGATTGTTGAATATTGTTCTATTTTTTCGTATATTTGCGAAAAGGTATTCATTAATTTTCTCCTTCAAATTTTTTAAAATTCTTTATTAGTTTAACAAAAAAGAGCTTCAATCAGAAAAGAGCTTCAGATCTATATTAGTAAATTCGGCTTCTGAAAAATCGGTTGCAGTTACTCCCAGTAGCCTAATACCATCGCTCAAAAATTGAGCAGAAACTGTTTCAAACAAATATCTTGCAGCCTCATAAATTTCAAGCGAAGAGTTAGTTGCATGGCTTAATTTTCGTCTTTTAGTGATCGTTTCAAAAGCATTATTACGAATCTTGATAACAATTGTTTTGGCAAATAAGTTATGCTCTTGTAGTTTATCAGCTAACATACTTACGTATTTGCGGATATTGGTTAAAGCCAATTGTTCATCGTAAACACAAGGCTCATAAGTTCGTTCAATTCCAATTGACTTACGCATATGCTCATCATCTGGAATAACACGAGATAAATCTATTCCATTAGCATGCTCAGCCATAATATAACCCATCCGGTTAAAATGCTTGAGTAGGCTACGAACGCTCATTTGTTGTAATTCTCTTCCTGTATACACACCCAATTTTGCAAGTTTAAGTTGTGTTTTTGGACCAATACCATGAAATTTATTTATCTTTTGTTGAGCAATAAATTCTAGGGCTTCATTTGGCAAAATAGCAGTCCTACCAAAAGGTTTAGCATATTCTGAACCCATTTTGGCTAAAAATTTATTATAACTTACCCCAAATGAACAATTGAGCCCAACTTCTTGATAAATTCGGGTCTGTAACTGAAGCGCAATTTTTACACCAGAAGTTATTCCTAATTTATTTGTTGTAACATCTAAATACGCCTCATCTAAGGCAATTGATTGAACAGTATCTGTAATATCATGCATTATTTCATGAATTTCGGATGAAACTTGGCGATATTTAGCAAAATTTGGCGGTAAAAAGACTATTTTTTCTGCAGGGATTAATCGTAATGCCTTAATTGAAGACATCGCAGAATGAACACCAAATTTACGTGCGCAATAATTAGCAGTTGCCACTACCCCATGGCCATTATTTTGACGTGGATCCTGTCCAATTATTAAGGCTTTGTTTTTTAAATCCGGATTATCACGGGTCTCAACTGCAGCGTAAAAAGCATCCATATCAATATGAATAATTTTTCGACTCGTATCATTACGCGGAAGTAGGTCATGACTATTCATAAATCCAATGTTCGATAGCCGATTCAAAGATCTGGTCTGCTTCTTTTGGCCCCATTCTGTACGGTATATATTGGACCGGAGTTTGCCCATTATCATTATCTTTTTGCCAAGCTGCCTCGATAGCATCAATAAATTTCCAATAATTTTTCAATTCACTCCAATGAGTAAAATTGGTTGAATCATTAACAAAGACATCGTGCAACAACCGCTCATAACCATCTGGTATTTTGTCTTGCTCTTCTTGAGAAAATAGATAACTTAAGTTTTCACGCCGAATTCCCGGCTGGCTAATTTTTTTACCATTAATCGTAATATAAATTTTCATATCAGGATCAACAACAATCGAAATATTATTAGAATGAGCCTGCCCGTATAAATTGGACATATGCTTTAAAACAATATCAATTTGTGTTTTCTTTTCACGCATTTCTTTACCAGTCCTAAAGTAAATTGGCATTCCTGCTAAAGGTCCTTGTTCAAATTTTACTTCGCCAGCAACAAAAGTTTCAGTCTTTGAGTTGGTGTCAACATTAGGCTCTTCACGATAGCCGAAAGTCATATCACTACCAAGATACTGGCCACGTACAAAATGCCGATCAATCTCTTCTTTAGAAGGAACAATCAAACTTTCAAGAAGCTTTTGTTTTGCCGCATGAATACTTTGAGCAGTTAAATCTTTAGGTTCAGGCATAGCCAAAAGCGTGATAATTTGAAAAATATGATTTTGAACCATATCACGAAGAGCTCCTGAAGTATCATAATAACCGCCTCGTGCTTCAACTCCAAGACGTTCTGACAAAGTTATTTGAATATTCTTAATCGTGTCTTTATTCCAGACATTTTTAATTAACGGATTGGTTAAGCGCATTGGCAAAATATTCTGAATCATTTCTTTACCAAGATAATGATCAATTCTAAAAATATCATCTTCATCAAATGAAGCGGTGATTTGCCGGTTAAGTTCTTCAGCAGAAACCAAATCATGACCAAAAGGCTTTTCCACCACAATTCGATTAAACCCAGTACTCGTTAAATTTTGATCATTAATGTGTTCGGCGATTGTTCCAAAAAAGTGTGGTGCCATTGCCATGTAAAATATCCGGTTACCCTGAGCACTATAACGTGCATCAAGGTCCTCAGCCAAATTTTTCAAAATTTCATAATGCTCAATATTAGTTACATCATGAGATTGATAATAAAAATGACTAGCGAAAGCGGCCAAATCATTTTCATCTACACTGTCATGTGTTTCATGAATAGCATCAACAACTTGTTCTTGTAAATATTTATGCGACCACGGTCGCCGAGCCGTTCCGATCACCGCAAAATTGTCGTGGATCAAATTCTGCTCATATAAATTAAATAATGCTGGATAGAGTTTCCTATGTGCTAAATCACCACTACCACCAAAAATAATCATAACAACTGGAATGTTTTTCATAAGAGTTCCTCTCAATTACTTACTTTGTATTAACTTTATTCTATAATAATTTATTTGCAAACTTTAGTTTTTAGCAATTGGTTATTAAATTCTCTTAAAAGAAAAAGTGCCCGATAGGCACTTTATTTATTATTATTTTTCCGAAGTCGAATCATTATTTTCACTAGAATTTTCTTCTTTTGCTGTTTTAACCGGTTGATTTTCGGTAGCATCTTCTGCCGGTTTCTCAAGTGTCTTAGTAGTTGTACCATTATCTTTCATTGGTATAATCTGTTGAACAGCCATTCGACTAAAGGTTAAATAAATTCCATCGGCATCAACTATTACAGTCTTATCCTCAGTATTAACAGAATCAATCTTACCATGCAAACCATCAATCAGGATAACATTATCCCCTTTTTTCAACTGATTCATCATTTCGGCTTTTTTCTGTTGTTGCTTTTTTTGCGGCTTAATCATCATAAAATAAGTTAAAGCAATAATTAAAACAAACGTAATAATAATCATCATATTATTACTACCACCATTATTAGCTGCTAAAAATAAAGTATTCATGTTTACACCCCATCATTTTCAAATTAACAATCACTTAATTATACAGAAAATAAGTCAGATTTGCACTATTCATGTGGGATTGGCAATCCCAACTGCAAATATGCCTTTTCCGTAACCATTCGACCGCGCGGCGTCATTATTAAAAAGCCATGTTGCAACAGATATGGCTCGTATAATGACTGTATTGTCTCAAAATCTTCTCCTGTATTAGCAGCCAATGTCCGAATGCCTACCGGACCACCTTGATAATTTTCAATAATTACCCGTAAAATCTTCCGATCTGTCTGGTCAAGACCTTCATCATCTACTTGAAGTTGCTGCAATGTGTTTTTAGTTGTTGCGAAAGAAATTATTTTTTCTCCCTTGACCTGAGCAAAATCTCGCACTCGTTTAAGTAGTCGATTAGCTATCCGCGGTGTTCCTCGTGAACGACGAGCTAGTTCATGTGCTGCTTCTGGTTCAATTTTAATATTAAAGACATTACTAGAACGCAAAACAATTTTTTGCAATTCATCAGCGCTATAGTACTGCAAATGTTCAACAATTCCAAAACGATCACGTAAAGGTGCAGATAATTGCCCTGCTAGTGTCGTTGCACCTACTAAAGTAAACGGTGGCAAGGGAACATGAACCGCATGGGTAGTTTGACCTTCACCAATCACAATATCTACATAATAGTCTTCCATTGCTGAGTACAAAACTTCCTCGATCGGCTTTGCTAACCGATGAATTTCATCAATAAATAAGATATCGCCCGGATTAAGATCAGTCAGCAAGGCAACCAAGTCACCAGCCTTTTCAATTGCAGGACCACTTGTACTTTTAAGATGAACTCCTAACTCATTAGCAATAACGAAAGCTAATGTCGTTTTCCCAAGACCTGGTGGACCATAAAGCAGAACATGGTCGAGCGATTCATCCCGCTTTTTAGCCGCTTCAATATAAACCGCCAATTCCTTTTTAACTCGCTGTTGTCCCAAATATTCACTCAACTTTTGCGGTCTTAGCGAAAATTCTGTCTGCTGCTCCTGCGTTCCTTGAATTTTACCCGAAACAATTTGATCTTCCTTATCTGCCACCGGTTTCACTTCCTTTTTAACACACTTTTTATTATAGCAATAATCAACGCTTTAATAGAAGCGCCAAGCCTTTTTTGATATATTGATCAGCAGTTGTCTCAGCTAAATCATCTAATTTTGGCGCAATTCGATCAACTTCCTTTTTCGTGTAGCCTAAAGCTAATAATGCTAGCAGCGCATCATTTAACTCTGGTGAAACATTTTGACCTATAGGTTTATTGACCTGCTGTACATAATCACCTAATTTTCCTTTTAAATCAAGGACGATTTGAGAAGCGGTTTTTTTACCCACACCTGGAAAGCGTGTCAAATATTTGACTTCTCCTTGCTCAATTGCTTCTGCTAAAGAATTACTATCCTCTGCCGCCATAATTGCTAAAGCTGATTTGGGACCAATACCACTAACACTCAATAATTTCAAAAATAAACCCTTGTCTTCTTCTGTTCGAAAGCCATAAAGCGTTATAGCCGTATCACGCACACTTTGTTCAATGAAGATTTTAGCTTTTTGACCTTCTTGATATTCAAGAGGTGTCGGACTATATACTTTATACCCAATACCATTAACTTCAATGACAAGGTAGTTAGGCTTAGTAACAGTAATGATGCCTATTAAATACTCATACATTAATTATTCATCCTTTTTAAACATTTTGCGTAATTCATTTTTTCGTAAACGAATAAGAACAACATTACCTTTAGCATCGTGGTACGGATTCTCTATTTTCCGTAATTTAGTCAAAATATCCTTACATTCTAGATTACTTAACTGCTCTTTGCCTACAACAACTTGTTGAGCTTGATTTGCTGCAATTCGGTCGATTAATTTAGTTGAATTATTTTGATCAACATTTAAGTAGTAATCAAGAATTGTGCGTATTTCTTTTTCCGAATCATCCTGTAACCAGGTCGGAGTTGTACGCAAAATAAAAGTATCTTGACCAAAATCTTCTAAAAAAATTCCTATTTTTTTTATTTCTGTTAGTTTAGAACTTATTTGAATAAATTCCAAATTACCAAAATTTAGAATTAATGGTGTCAGCAAAGTTTGTTGAGCAATCTTTTGTTTTACAAGTGCACTCTTAATTTTCTCAAAGCATAACAATCGCCTTGCTGCCACCTGGTCAATCAAATATAAATCTCCCTCGTTACTGGCAATAAGATAGGTGCCAGCTTTTCCTACGAATTCTAAGTTAGGTAGACTATTAGTCAGAACGTCATCTCCAGTTGAGGTAAGTTTTTCAGTAATCACTCGCTTAGAAAAGGGTCGTAACCGTTTTTGAATAGCCACATTTTGGGACCAGCTTTTAGAAATTACATAATAATCATCTTCACGTGGAATACTTAGATCAACATAGTGCATCACTTGTGGAGATTTAATTGTTAGTGGCTGACTTTCTTGCACCTCATCCTCAATTTGGGACCTACGCTTAGTTTCAACTACATCTTTATTTAAATCAAACTTTAATTGATCAATTAAAGTTTCAGTTTTAACAGAAGATAAATTACCAAGCCCATCTGCTTGAGCATCTTTTTGCAAAAGCACTTTACTAATAGTACTTGTAATTAGTCGACTTAATTGTGTCTCTTTTGATAACCGCACTTCTCGCTTTGTTGGATGAACATTCACATCTACTAGAAATGGATCAACCACTATTTTAATTACTGCAATTGGATAGTGCCTATCTGTCAAGTTAGCACCATAGCCACTCATTACCGCCTTAGCTAATTGATAATTATTAATATACCGACCATTAAGTAAAATCGAAATGAAATTACGCGTCGAACGGGTTAATTCTGGTTTAGAAATAAGTCCAGAAATTGTAAAATCTTGGTCACTCCCCTTGATTAACAACATCTTTTCAGCAATTTCTCGACCATAAACACTTGCAACAGTTTGTTTAAGAACCTTGTTACCCGCAGTTTTAAGTAAAATACGTTTTTCGTTTTTTAATGTTAGAGCTATTTGAGGATAACCTAGAGCAATTCGATTAATAATATCAACAATTTTCATGATTTCAGTTCTAGGACTACGTAAGTATTTTAACCGAGCCGGTGTGTTATAAAATAAATCGCTAACAGTAATTCGGGTACCTAAAGGTGCTGCAGCATCTTCTTGAGTTTTTTTAATACCCGCATCAAATATAGCCCGTTTGCCCACCATATTTTCGGTTTTTGTTAATACTTCAATATGGCTAACTGCTGCAATCGAAGCTAAGGCTTCTCCACGAAAACCAAGTGTATCAACATTAAACAGATCATGTTCATTTTCAATTTTACTTGTTGCATGCCTTGTAAATGCCAAATCAAGTTGGTTACCAGCAATTCCTGTTCCATTATCTTGAACTACAATCTTCTTTAGTCCAGCATCTAAAAATTCTATTTGAATACGATCACTACCAGCATCAATCGAATTTTCAACTAATTCCTTAACAACACTTGCTGGTCTCTCAATAACTTCACCAGCGGCAATTTGATTAGCTAAATTCTCAGATAACTCATGAATTTCTGCCATAATTAGTCTTCATCCTTCAAGTCTTCCTGCCAATTTTTAACAAGTTGCATTACTTCTAGCGGTGTTTTATCATTCAAATAAAGATTAGCAATTTCATGTAAAATTTCTTGTTTTTTATTAGGCAATTGTTTTTCACTGCTAGATATATCCGAATCACAATTTAAAGATGGATCAGTTGGGGTGATTTTAAATAATTCCAACTGCTTTGCACTAGAATCCAAGCCACTACCCTGTTTTTCTAAATGTTGTAACAATTCTTGTGCTTTATGCAAAACTTTATGTGGTAATCCTGCAAGTTGAGCAACGTGAATTCCATAACTTTGATCAGCAGGTCCGGGTAAAATTTGATGAAGAAAAATCAATTTACCATTTTCTTGAGTTGCACCAACATGGATATTTTTTAAGTGTGGCAATGTTTGTGCCATAGCAGTTAACTCATGAAAATGTGTCGCAAATAAAACTTTTGCTCCTACTTCATCATGTAAGTACTGTACAATTGCACCCGCTAAGGCCATTCCATCATAGGTTGCTGTTCCTCGTCCAATTTCATCAAATAAAACAAGACTACGTTTAGTTGCATGCTGAAGTGCATCGTTGGCTTCAGTCATTTCAACCATAAACGTACTTTGTCCTGAAATCAAATCATCTGCAGCACCAATGCGAGTGAAAATTTGATCAAATATTGGCAATTCTGCTTTTTCAGCTGGAACAAAAGAACCTATTTGTGCCATCACCGCAATTAATGCCATCTGTCTCATATAAGTGCTTTTACCAGACATATTAGGACCAGTAATCAAAAAGATATCGGTTCCTTTATCTAATTTAACATCATTAGGAATGTAAGCATCCGTTCTCATTACCTTTTCAACAACTGGATGACGTCCTAATTTAATTTCAACATCTTGAGAATTACTATGAAAGTGTGGCCGACAATAATTATTTTCTTCAGCAATCTGAGCAAAAGAACAAAAAACATCTAAAGCAGCAATTTGGCTTGCTAATGACTGTAATGCCGAAATATATTTCTTAACTTCCTCACGTAATTTGACAAACAAGTCGTATTCCAAATCGGTAGACTTAGTCTGTGCCTCAAGAATCAAATTTTCATGCTCTTTTAGTTCAGGTGTGATGTAGCGTTCAGCATTCGCCAACGTTTGTTTACGTGTATAGCGATCAAGCGGTACCTTATTTTTATTAGAGTTAGTGATTTGTATATAATATCCAAAAACCTTATTATACCCCACCTTAAGATTTTCAATTCCAGTTTTCTTACGCTCACTTTTTTCCATTTCAGTTAGCCACTTTTTACCGTTATTCATTGCATCACGATAGCGATCCAGCTGTTGATCAACACCTGATTTAATCAAACCACCTTCTGTTGTTAGTACTGGTGGCTGATCGACTAAAGTCGCGGTAATTAATTTCGCTACTCCCTTTAATGGATCAATTTTTTGGGCAAATTGTTGTAAAAATTTGCTATTAGACTTAGCCAAAGTAGTAAGAATAGTTGGTACTGCTTCAAGTGAATGGGCTAATTGCAGAAGTTCTCGCGCATTTACATTACCAAAGGCAATACGTCCACTCAAGCGTTCTAAGTCATATACTCCCTTTAACGCGTCAATCACGTTTTCTCGAATAAAATATTCATCTAATAGCGACTGCACCATTTCTTGACGCTTATTAAGCTGTTCAACTGAAAGAAGTGGTCTTGCTAACCACTGTTTGAGTAACCGTCCACCCATTGCTGTATGGGTTTTATCAAGTACCCAGAATAATGAACCCATTTTTTTACCAGTTTTAGCAGAAACAGTTAATTCAAGATTATCGCGTACAGTGTGTGACATTTGCAAATATTGGCTCACTTCATAGCTTTGAGCTACCTGCAAATGCGATAAACTACGGCGTTGGGTTTGCAATAAGTATTTCACTAATTGCTCAACTGCTGCTTTTTCAGCAGGATCTGTTAGTTTCTGCTCCGCAAATGAGACTTCGGCATGTTGTTCTTTTACTTGTGCTGGCTCAGAGACAGTAATATTTGCCTTGTGCAAAAAGTCACTAGTTTGACTATTTAAATGGCCAGCATATACCATTTCCTTAGTCCTTAAAGTTAATAACTCATTTGAAACTGCAGCAAAACTTTTTAAGTGTGTAGCAAAAATTTCACCTGTAGATAAATCACTGTAGGCCAACCCAAAAGAATTTTGGGTACTGACAAGAGACGTTAAATAATTAGCATCCTTAGCATCACTTGGTTTGTCGTTCATCAATGTTCCTGGAGTCACCAACTGAATGATTCCCCGTTTTACCATTCCCTTAGCTTGTTTGGGATCTTCTAGCTGCTCACAAAGGGCTACCTTGTAACCTTTTTCCACAAGCGTATCAACATACGAATTCACTGCCACATGTGGCACACCAGCCATAGGAATTGGATGAGCTGACTTATTGGAACGATGAGTCAGAGTTAATTCTAAGATTTGAGCCCCCTTAACAGCATCATCTTCAAACAATTCATAAAAATCACCGACGCGATAAAATAGAAAAGCATCGGGATATTGCTTCTTGATTTCATAATATTGCTCCATCATCGGAGTGGTATTTGCGTTAGCCATCTATACCTCTTCTTCTGTTTCATTACTGTTACCTATTATACGCTAATCGAGAATACAAAAGAAAAAAGACCGTAAGTAAACGATCTTTTTATAATTTTAAGCTTAGCCTCCATGTACAATGCTTAGCTTAATCAGGCAATATGTCCTTCAATTGTCCTAATATCCTCTTTACCATCCATTTGAACAATTGCCTTAATTGCTGCTGTGATTCCGCGAACATCATCTTTTAAACTTAAACTTGGGGTTTCTGGTAAAGCCACAACCTGCTCTGGTAAATAGGGAATATGCATAAAGCCAGCTTTAAGCTGTGGAAATTCCTTATCAATCATGTACTGAACTTGATACATAATATGATTGCAAACAAAAGTACCAGCTGTTGTAGAAACATAACTTGGAATACCAACACTCCGAATTTCACGTACCATAGCTTTAACAGGTAATTGGGTAAAGTAGGCATTTTTACCGTTTGCCTGAATTGGCATAGCAATTGGTTGATAGCCTTTATTATCAGCAATTCGACCGTCATCAAAATTAATAGCAACCCGCTCAGGAGTTAAGCCGTATCGTCCTCCTGCCTGACCAATATTCAAAACATAATCTGGATCTTCTTCAACAATTGCGTCATGCACGACTTTAGCACATTCATTAAAGATTGTCGGTATCTCAAGTTTTACAATTTTCGCATCAGCAATTTTATCATCCAAACGTTTAACAGCTTCAATAGCAGGATTGATTTTATCAGTACCAAATGGATCAAAACCTGTAACTAAAATTTTCATTGTTCTCTCCTCAATTAATCACTAAAATGCTAGAAAATACATCAAAATAATTTGAATGATTAACATACTAATTGCAATTGGCAATTGCTGCTTAATTACTCCTAATTGATCTTTCATTTCCATTAAAGCAACTGGTAAAGTGTTAAAATTAGCCGCCATTGGAGTTACCAAAGTTCCACAATAGCCAGAAGTCATCCCTAAAGCCGCAACCACTACTGGCGAACCACCTTGAGCAACAACAAAAGGAATTCCAATTCCAGCCGTAATCACAGCGAATGCAGCAAATGCATTACCCATTATTGCTGTAAATATAGCCATTGCCACGCAGTAAAGACAAACTCCTAACAAATGATTACCAATTGGGAATAAACCTGAGATCGCTTTAGCAGTAGTTTCGCCCACTCCTGAAGCGGTAAAGACAACTCCAAGTGTTGCTAATAATTGTGGCAAAATCCCAGCAGAGCCTACTGAACGAACCATTCGCTGAGAATCCTCATAAGCAGTTTTAACATCTGACTTAGTTAGTATCATTGCCACAATTAATGACACAATTGCAGCGATTCCAATGCCAACTTGACCTCCTAAGTTTGTATATTGTGCAATTGCTAAGGCTAAGATCGCAAGCAAAATGCTTGGCAGAAAAATCCAATTGCCGATTCGTTTTACAGTATCAGCCGCAACTTTTTCGTTAAGCTCTTTAATATGACCAACACGAACTTGCTTAAATAATGAAAGCAAAGCGATGAAGATAATTAATCCACCACTCACTTCACTTGGTAACCATTGACCAAGGCAAAAGAGAACAGCAAACAAAAACCAAAATAAGCCTGTGCCCCAGCGCACTTGATTTGTTTGATCACGCCACGATTCTATTGCTGCTGCCAAAAAGAACAGACCAATTAAAATATAGAAAGCCAATAAAAGATTGTTAATCAATGTTACCATTTATTTCTCCTTCTTTATTTTTTGATCAAACATGTGATTATAGAATAAGCACAAGAGATAACAAATTACAGCAACAGGAATTGTATATAATACAACTCCCGATGGCGTAATCGGATGCCCCAACGATTTCATTGTACTTGAAATCAAGAGAACACTTGAAGACGCCACAAATAAGTTTTGAGCAAAAAAGTTACCAAAATTTTCATTAGCTGCAGCTCTTGCCTTAATCTGATCAATCTCTAGTTCTGTTAATTCGTGATTTACTTTACCAGCAGCTTGTGCCATAGGATTAATCAAAGGTGCAATAAACTGAACATGTCCTTGCAATGTGATACCAAAGATGCATGCAATTTCTCTTATTGCCAAATAAATATCGAATATTCGACCTGGGGTTAAATTTTTCATTTTTTGAATTAAATTGACAGCTGCTTTCTTAAGACCATGTCTTTCCAATATACCAATTGTTGGCAATGTTAAGAAAAAGAGTGAGACCATACGGTTATCCATAAACCCTTTTCCTAAAATTCGCAAGAATGAAACAAAATCAATTCCGGAAACCAGGGCAGTTACTAGAGCAGCGATTACGACCACGCCCACTGTATCTAGTCCAATAGCAAATCCCAGTACAATTACTAGAACACCAATTAAATTTAAAAATTCCATCAAATTCCCTTTCATTAAAAAATAATATTAATTTAAAATACTAATATTATTATTTTTTGTCAAATTAGGTCTTATTCTGATTATCATTTAGCTACTTCAAAAAAAAGAACTGCTCACTTCAAATGAACAGTCTTTTTAAAGATAAGCATATTTAAATTACATCATACCAGGAGCACCAGCACCAGCTGCGGCATTTGGATCAACTGCTGGCTTATCTTCAGGAATCTCGGCTACTACAGCTTCAGTAGTCAACAGTAAAGCAGCAATTGAAGCTGCATTTTGTAAAGCAGTACGAGTTACCTTAGTTGGGTCAATAATTCCGGCCTCAACCATGTTTTCCCAGTTACCGTCAGCTGCATTATAGCCTACTTCCATCTCTTGACTTTCAAGTTTGTTCAAAATGACAGAACCATCTTCACCAGCATTTTCAGCAATTTGACGAACTGGAGCAGTCAAAGCACGAAGAACAATATTAATACCAGTTTGTTCGTCAGCATTATCACCTTTCAAATCTTTAACTGCACCCTTAACATCTACTAAAGCAGTACCACCACCGGCAACATAGCCTTCGTCAACAGCAGCACGTGTTGAGTTCAAGGCATCTTCAATTCGGTATCTGCGTTCCTTTAATTCGGTTTCAGTAGCAGCACCAACGTGAATGACAGCTACACCACCAGTTAATTTAGCAAGGCGTTCTTGTAATTTTTGTTTGTCAAAGTCAGAAGTTGTTTCAGCAATTTGCTTTCTAATTGAATCTTCACGATCCTTAATTGCCTCATCTGAACCAGAACCATCAACAATAGTAGTTGAATCTTTTGTAATTGTAATCCGACGGGCTTGACCTAATTGTTCAAGCTTAGTGTCCTTTAATTCAAGACCAAGGTCTTCTGTAATCACTGTACCGCCAGTTAAAGCTGCGATGTCTTGCAATTGTTCTTTACGACGATCACCGAAGCCAGGAGCCTTAACAGCAACAACATTGAAAGTACCACGAATCTTGTTCAAAACAAGCGTTGGTAAAGCTTCTCCGGAAACATCATCAGCAATAATCAATAATGACTTACCTTGTTGAACGATTTCTTGTAATAGCGGCAAAATGTCTTGAATGTTAGAAATCTTCTTATCGGTAATTAAAACGTAAGGATTATCTAAATCAGCTTCCATCTTATCGTTGTCAGTTACCATGTATTGTGACAAATATCCACGGTCGAATTGCATTCCTTCAACTACTGATAATTCGGTTTCAATTCCACGAGAATCTTCAATAGTAATAACACCATCATTACCAACTTTTTCCATAGCGTCAGCAATTAAATCACCTACTTCTTTTGAGGCAGATGAAACGGCAGCAACTTGAGCGATCTGTTCTTTAGAAGAAACAGTATGACTAATCTTATGTAATTCGTCAACAACTGCTTTAGTAGCTTTTTCAATTCCTCGACGAACTCCAACTGGATTTGCACCAGCAGTTACGTTCTTCATTCCTTCACGAATAATGGCTTGAGTCAAAACAACTGCAGTTGTAGTACCATCACCAGCAATATCATTGGTCTTTTGAGCAGCTTCTGCTACCAATTTTGCACCCATGTTTTCATAGTGATCTTTGAGTTCAATTGCCTTTGCAATTGTTACTCCATCATTAGTAATGTCAGGGTTACCATATGATTGCTCTAAAACAATGTTTCTTCCTTTTGGACCAATCGTTGCCTTAACTGTATCAGCTAATTTATCAACACCCTTTAATAAGGAACGTCTTGCATTTTCTGAAAATTTAATATCTTTTGCCATTTTATCCACCCCTTAATTACTTAACAATTGCTAAAATATCTTTTTCATGAAGGACTAAGTATTTTTCACCTTCATACTTAACGTCAGTTCCAGAATACTTGTCGTATAAAACAATGTTACCTTTAGTTACAGTCATTGGAATCTTGTTACCATTTTCGGCATAACTACCTTCGCCTACGGCAACAACTTCGCCTTCAGTTGGTTTTTGTTTAGCGTTAGAAGCAAGGACGATTCCGCCTACAGTTTTTTCTTCTTCTTCTTTAACTTTTACGATCACGCGATCACCTATTGGTTGTAACACGTTTGTCCCTCCTAAATTTTAATTAAAATCATTATTAGCCGTTAGCACTCTTATCAACCAAGTGCTAACTTACAAATATGATAATAACTCCTTTACAAATAAATTGCAAGAAAAAATTAGCACTTTACGTAAAAAAGTGCTAATTTCTTATAGATTAGAGTAACTCTCTAACTTTTAATTTGCTTGCCTATTCTTATCGCTATCAAGGAAATAAATTAAAGTTTGTAACTCTGTTGCTAAATCAACATTTTGGATTCTAATTCCACTTGGAGCAGACAAACGAATTGGAGTAAAATTCATAATTCCCTTAATACCTGCTTCAACCATTTCATCAGCTGTTTTTTGTGCAGTTGTGGAAGGAACCGTTAAAATAGCGATCGTTATTTGTTGGTCACTTAATTGCTTCTGTAATTCATCCATTCGATACACTGGTACTCCACTTAATATCTTACCTGTGATTTTTTCATCAATATCAAAAGCGCACGAAATTCGGATATTATTACTACGTTTAAAATTGTAGTTAAGTAAAGCATGACCAAGATTACCCACTCCAACCAAGGCTACATTGGTTAACGTATCTTGATTCAAAATTTTCTTAAAAAAAGATAGTAAGCTTTTCACATCATAACCATAACCACGTTTACCTAGAGCACCAAAATACGAAAAATCGCGTCTAATTGATGCACTATCAACTTGAACCGCTTCGGATAACTCAGTTGATGAAACTTTTTCTTTCCCCGCTTCATTTAAAATTATTAAATATCGATAGTAAAGCGGCAGTCTTTTAGCTGTCGCTGTGGGAATTTTGATCTTTTCCATAAAAAAGCCTCCAACTTTATTATTTCTTGCACCTAATTTGTGAATTAATTATCAATCAATATTATTTTACCTATAAAGTTGCTTAAGTTGCAAATATTTTTTTCACAATGTACCAAATTTTAACACAACAAAGACAACTTTACTATGCGAATATAAGTAATTAACACAATTTTCTGTTATTTTTGTTTTATTACTTATAAAAAAGTTGTAAATTTTTAAAGTCATTTTTGCAGTCCACTGTATCTGCTTTTCATATGCTAAAATAGACTTCAGGTGAAAAATATGATAATAGCACAAGGACACAATTTAGAAAAACAATTTGGTGCCAATACTTTATTTAGCAATGTTAATTTTTCAATTGACGCAAATGCGCGAATTGGTTTAGTAGGCCCAAATGGTGTGGGAAAAACCACCCTTCTTAAAATAATGATGGGCAAAGAAGAACCAACTCATGGCGAATTTATCATTAATAAGGAGATTGAAGTTGGCTACATTGCACAAGAAAATAGTTTAAACGAAGATAAAACCATCTGGGATGAAATGCTTAGCGTTTTTACTCCATTAATTAATATGGAAACTCAAATTCAAAAATTACAGCAAAAAATTGCTGAACATCCGCAAGATAAAAAATTGCTAAAAAATTATGATCAGCTGCAATTTGATTTTGAACAACAAGGTGGCTATACCTTTCAAGCAGAGATCAAAACTGTTTTAAATGGGTTCAATTTCCCACAAGCAACATGGACCAAAATTATCGGCAGTCTTTCTGGGGGTGAAAAAACCCGTTTAGCTTTAGTTAAATTACTCTTACATAAGCCACCACTATTACTACTCGATGAGCCAACTAACTATTTAGACCTAAACACGCTAGATTGGCTAGAAGCATTTCTTAAAGGATACAATGGTGCAATTTTAGTGGTTTCACATGACCAGTACTTTCTGGATCATTTGACCAATCAAATCTTTGAATTACAATTTGGAAAATTAACAACCTTCAAAGGTAATTACTCTGATTACGTAAAGCAGCGTCAATTAAGGGATCGTCAGCAAGAAGAAGCATACGAAAAACAACAAGAAAAAATCAAAAAAGACGAAGAATTTATCCAAAAAAATATCGTCAGGGCTACAACTACTAAAAGAGCCCAGAGCAGGCGTAAGCAACTCGAAAAAATTGATCGCATTACTCCACCAAAACATAAAAATAAAGTCAAAATTAATTTCAAAAGTGATCATCCCTCTGGTAAAGAGGTTTTGATTTTACGCGATTTAACAATTGGTTATCCTGATAAAATTATGGTAAATAATATTAATCTGCAAGTTAACAAAGGGGATCGAGTTGCTGTTATCGGACCTAACGGCATTGGTAAATCTACTTTACTTAAAACTATTATGAAAAAATTACAACCTAAAATGGGTTCTATTAAATATGGTGCATCGCTTGATATCGGTTATTATGATCAAGAATTACAATTACTTGATTCTAGTAAAACTGTGCTTGATACTATTTGGGATCGTCACAAAATGATGCCAGAACGGGATGTTAGATCAGTATTAGCTAGTTTTCTGTTTACAGCAAAAGATATTGATAAAACTGTGGGGCAACTCTCTGGTGGGCAAAAAGCAAGATTAACACTAACCGTTTTGTCTCTAGAACATAATAATTTTTTATTGATGGATGAGCCAACTAACCATTTAGATTTAGAAGCCAAAGAAGTACTTGAGCAGGCTTTACAAAAGTTCGATGGTACCCTACTATTTGTCTCTCACGACCGCTACTTTATTAATCAATTAGCCAATAAGATTGTTGAAGTTAATCCTCAACAAGTAACAGTCTATGAAGGAGATTACACTTATTATTTAGATAAAAAAAATAAGCAACTTACCACCACCAAAATTGTGCCTAAGCTAGACAATGAAAGCGCGCAAAAAACCTCTAAATTATCTTATCAGGAACAAAAAATGAAAGACTCACAAAAGCGCAAACTACAGCGACAAGTTGAAAAAATTGAAGTTAAAATTGATAATTTAGAAAAACAACAGAAAAAAATCCAGAGCGAAATGGCTGATCCGCTAATTGCAACTGATTTTAGTAAACTTGAGCCTTTACAAGAAGACTTATCAGCAATTCAAACTGAACTAACTAAAACGAATGAGAAATGGGAAAATATCATGATCGAGCTTGAAAATTTTTAATGTTAACAATATAATTTAATTTAATTTAATTTAATTTAATATTAACTTTAATGTTAGAAAGGAGCCTCAATGGAGTATCAAGTAACTAAAAATATAAGTTTGGTAGCATTAAAATCTTTATATGAAAGTGTCGGTTGGACTTCATACACCGTAGACATGCCCTCTTTAAAAATTGCTCTTGAAAATTCCCTAGATGTTATCGCAGCCTTTGATAATCAACAATTAGTTGGCTTAATTCGAGTTGTCGGTGATGGTATTTCTATTATTTATATTCAAGATTTATTAATTCAACCTAAATATCAGCATAAAGGAATCGGTTCTCATCTAGTAACACTAGTCTTAAAAAAATACAAAAATGTAAGACAAAAATTATTATTAACCCTTGATGAACCTAACACTCGTTCCTTTTATCAAAAATGTGGTTTTATGTCCTGCGATCAAGGATCATTAGTAGCCTTTTATCGTGAATATTAAAAAAGTTGACTTCTTTAATAAAGAGGTCAACTTTTTTAATTCAAAATCTAATCAGCATAAGGTAATTCAAGTGAAGGATCAGCATTCAGCGATAAGTCAGCAAACTTACCTTCATTATACAAATTATAAGCTGCAGCACCAATCATTGCAGCATTATCACCACATAATTTTAATTCTGGCAAAATAACTTTGGGTTTCAAACCTATAGATAAATTTTCAATTTCTTGTTCCATTCGCTCACGCAAGCCTTGGTTAGCGGCTACTCCGCCACCCATAATAAAGGTCTTGGGTTGATATTCTTTAATTGCTCTAATTGTTTTAGTAGCTAAAACATCCACCACAGCTGCTTGAAAACTAGCCGCCAAATCATACTTATTCAATTCTTGATGAATTTGATCAGCATGATGACAGGTATTGATAAACGCACTTTTCAGACCAGAAAAAGAAAAGTCATAGTTATCATCTTCCATCATAGCCCGTGGAAAGTTAAATGTATCTTGTCCTTCATGTGCCCATTTATCAATTGTCTTTCCAGCTGGATAATTCACTCCTAGAACACGCCCAATTTTATCATAAGCTTCACCAGCAGCATCATCGCGTGTATCTCCAACAATTTCAAAATGAGTTGGATCTTGAAGTAAAACAATTTCTGTATGACCACCAGAAACCTGCAAAGCAAGAGCAGGATAGTTAATTTCAGAAGTTAATTGTGCGGCCATTATATGTCCCATTATATGATCGACGCCAATCAAGGGAATCCCTGTTGCCATTGAAGCAGCCTTAGCGGCATTAACCCCTATTAATAGCGCACCAACAAGTCCAGGACCATAAGTAACGGCAATTGCATCAATATCTTGCCAAGTCACGTTTGCTTGAGTTAAGGCTTTAGCAGTTATCTGACTAATTACCTCAATGTGATGCCGACTAGCAACCTCAGGGACAACCCCACCAAACCGCTGGTGGCTTTTGATTTGCGTTGCTATAATCATACTTTCAACTTCTCGACCGTTTTTGACAACAGCGGTTGATGTCTCATCACATGAACTTTCATAAGCCAAAATACGGATATCATTTTTACTATCCAAAATTTTTCCCTTTCTTTTGCTTTATTGGCAGATCTAATATCATATTCAAACCATCCTGGTGTACGTCCTGATAATAACCTGGTCGAACGAAATTAGTAACAAAACCGAATCGGCAATACAATTCTTGAGCTATCTTATTATCTTTTCTAACTTCCAAACTTAATCGTACACAATGCCATTTTTGCGCTAAATTAATAATTAACCGTAATAAATATGTACCTAAACCCTGCTTTTGCCAAACAGGAGAAACTGCTAAATAGGTAATGTGACCATTTTCCCCATTTAAATGAATTCCAACTACCGCAATTAGATTTGTCACGTCATAGACAACTATATATAGCGCAGTTTTTTTCTGTAATTCACTTTGAAAATGCTCTTTACTCCAAGGTAAATAACCATAAACCTTAATTTCAAGTTCTAGTATTGCAAAAATATCGTCAAGCCTTGCCTGCCTAGCTTGTAATCGATGATTATTTAACATAAAAATACTATCATCAAAATAAAGTTTTGTTTTTGGCGGTATTAGCCGCGAAAAATTGATTAAAGAATCAAACTTCTTCCACATAACTATTATCCGAGCCAAAAGCTTTTCCGGTTTTCTTTTGCCAATCTACTTCGGCTTGCGTTCGCCGCAAGTAGCGTGGTAAAAGTTGATCAGGCGAAACTGGCTCTTCATCCATAGCCAATTTGCCAATTAACCCTGCATGAATTTGATTTTGAATACTTGTTCCATAACTAAAAGGTACAGTCAATTTGTTAATTAATTCTTCTTGCTTTTCAAACCCCGAACCGAGAAAAATTACCTTCGGTATTTTTTGAGCTTTTAAATATTGATTAACTTGATCCAAAAAAGTCGTAATGTAATAATGTCCATCTGCCAAAATGTTCACCAAATGACCATTTTGATTTAAATAAGCACCAGCAAAATAATTATCATTGCGTGCGTCAATACCTGTAACAATTAGTGTATCACTATCAGTACAACTTGCTGCCAAAGCTTTTAGAGTAGAAACTCCTACAACTTCTTTATGCAAAATGCTCGCAAACATTTTCATAGTAGTCACACCGATGCGTAAACCAGTATATGATCCTGGACCAATAGCAACTGCAAAACGATCAATATCTTTCAGTTTAAGATGATTACTTACTAAAATCTCATTAATCAAGGGATCAAGATGCTCACTATGATTGCGCTCATCTTGCTCATCTTTTTCGGCAACAACCATTTGATTTTCATTAAGAGCCACACTAAGCTGACTAGTTGCTGTTGACACACTTAAAATTTTCATCTTTAATTATTTTTACCTTTACTTAACAATTACTTTTTTATTTTAACACGCGAAATTGCCCGCAATACAAAATACGTGACAACCATTTGAATCCAAGGTGAAATAGCTTCAAGCGGAATTCGCTGAATAAGTGCAACCTTAAAATCAATACCATATAAAAAATGAAGCCAAAGGGTATTCATCGCAATATTTACAATAATAGTAACTAATAAAGTTGCCACAATAATTCGCCAAATACTTACTCGAGTTTTATAAAAAAACAGTCCGTAGATAAAAGGACCTATCATTGCACTTAATGTGAAGCCAATAAAAAAGCCACCTTGATTGCCAAATAATGCTGAAGAAATAATATCTGCAATTCCACCACCAGCAGCTCCCCATATTGGACCAAACAAGTATCCTAATAAAACACTGCCAATGAATCCCAAACCAATATGTGCTATATTTGTACCTATTGTAAAGCGCCCAAGGATTACTTTGATTGCCACAATAAATCCTAATAAAATTAAGTCACGCAATTCAACTTTGAATATTTCCTTCGTCGTCATTTGCAGCACTTTCTTTCTTTAATTAAACTCGGCCTATAACCGTGCCTAATTATATTATAATTTGCGCCAAATTAGTTCACAAACGGCTTTATCTTTGCGCTCCTCATCAGCAATTGCATGATATGACTTGAGATTATTCTCATCATTAACCAAACTTGCCAACACTTGTGGGTTTTGTCCGTAGCGTACTTCTTGGTTGAATTTAATATCGATTGTTTGAATCATATTCTGTTTTAAAAAATCCCGATCAAGCGAATCAATAAACCAATTAAAATAATGACTATTAGTCATATGATGATTTGTATCTAAATCATCATAGCGAACACGGTAATTACGATGCTCCTGATACTTTTGTTGCACACGAATTCTTGGAAACCGCGGCATTTTTTTCAAAAGAGGAACACCAATTTTATCCATTAGGTCACTATCAGTAGATACCAATCTACGTTTATGTAAATCAAATAAAACCCATTCACTTTTCATCTTAACGATTTCTTTTCCAGAAGCATTATTTATCGCAAAATCTCGATATTCTAAGAAACGGTTATAGCCAACCGGATTAGTAATAATCGTTATCTGTTCATTAGGGTGAGGCAAATCAATAATTTCGGCATGATATTGTGTCACCACCCAACCAAGACCTCGCTCATTTAATGCAATTGTATCGGCAGCATCACCATTTAATTGATGTTCTGACGTACTCATCATTAAGTCGATCATTGCCTGCAATTTCAAATTTTCATTTTCGTCACATTCATAAAAATTAACTTGATGTTTTTCACTATACTTCATTTTGCTACCTTATTTCTGATGATATCGTTCATATAATTCATTTTTAGAAATTTCGTTCTCTTGGGCAACTTCCTTAATCGCCGATTTTTTACTCATTCCTTGAGATACTAAGTCATTAACCTGCGCAATTAATTGCGGCCATGACAGTTGCACTGAAACCTCATCATTAGGAGAAACTAAAACGACAAATTCTCCTCTCGGACTATTCTCGGTAAAATATTCTGTCAATTCAGCCAATGTACCACGAACAAATTCTTCGTGTATTTTGGTTAATTCCCTTGCTGCAACAATTTTTCGGTCTGAAGAAATTTCGACTGCCATATTAACAAGTGTTTTACATAAGCGGTGAGGAGCTTCATAAAATATTGATGTCGCATGAGCGGCCGCCATCTGCTTAAAGTAGGGCAACTGTTCACTAATTTTACGTGGCAAAAAGCCATAATAGGTAAACGGCTGTGCATCAAAACCAGAAGCAATCAAAGCAGTTGTAAAGGCCGAAGCGCCAGGAAGGGGAACAACTGGAATATTATTTTCAACGCATTTTTGAACTAAAACATAACCAGGATCTGAAATAACGGGCATCCCTGCATCACTAATTTCAGCAATTACTGCCCCTTCCTGCATCAGTTTAATCAATTCTGGAGCCCGAGCCTTTGAATTATATTTGTGAAAAGACAACATATGATTATGAATACCGATTTTTTCAAGTAAAATCCCACTTGTCCTCGTATCTTCAGCCGCAATGTAATCAGCCATTTGTAAAATTTTTTTGGCCCGAATTGTGATATCTTCCAAATTACCAATTGGCGTTGGAACCAAATAAAGCTTGCCCCGTTCTTGATCATAACTTTTTTGTTGCTGCATTTTATCAGTCCTTTAGTGTGTTTTCTTTTTCTCGCCAAAATTATCGAGAATGTCTAAACAAAACATGCAATCCGAGCTAGGATCTCGATGGGAACCATAATACATGTTACATATATGATAACCAGATGTATATATCTGCCTTAAAGATTCCAACCCGCTTTGAGTTTTAATTGAACCCGTATTAGCATTATTTAATTTATCCATTTTTTCTCGAAGAAGTTGATTTTCTACTTTTAATTCTGTATTTTCTTTAAGAGTATCCAAGATACTGTTTTCAAGGCTTTCAATTGTTTTAGTCATATTAACCATTGAATCATGCAGTTCTTGTAATTTTGAGTATGAATCCACCATCTAAACACCTACCTTTTTCATTGCAGAGCAAGATAATCCAGTAAGTTCCGAAAACCAACATTACTGTAGCGCATTTTATCAACCTCAAGTAAATACTTTAAAAATCTTGCTCCCATCTGCTGTTTATTATTAATTAAATCATTCTGAGCCATTTCCTTTAATAAAAATAGCAAATAATTTTGTTGCACATTAGTTTTAGCCATATCGGCTAACTGATGCGCGCTTATCATTGCTAAAGAATTATGTTCCAACAGTTCTTGATAAAAATATTTACAAGCTTGATCTAATGCTTGGGTATTACCTAATTCAGAAATTTCTTCATGACTAAAACCATTTTCCAGTAAACGTTCGTTTAAACCTAAATCATGTTCATCACTTGAAAAATTAACAATTTGTGTTCTTGAACGAATAGTTGGCAAAATTTGTGCCGAGTTATTAGTAATTAAAATTGTAACGACCGGAGCAATTGGTTCTTCTAATAAGTTAAGCAATGCATTAGACGCAGATAACGTAAGCTTTTCTGCTTCATTAATAAAAAAGAAGCGGGTGTCACTTTGAACCGGACTCTTTGCTAACTCATCCTTTAAATATCTAATTTGGTCAATTCCAAGGCTTTGCTTATTTTCTGGAGTAACCAACAGAACATCTGGGTGATTACCTGAAATAATTTGTCGACAATTACGACAAGTTCCGTCTGGTTTATTTTTCCCAGTACAATTATAAAGACATGCCAACCAATATGAAGTATTTAGTGCCTGTTGTTCATTTATATCAAAAAACAAATAACTATGAGCTAATTTCTTTTGTTCAGTTGCTTTTTTTAAAAATATAGCCCGCTGTTCATCCTTATTTGTAATATCAACTTCCATCAGAATTTCTTAAACTCTTCTACCGGTATGACAAAGCATGTAGCCCCTCCTACCGTAATTTGAACAGGCTGCCGACTAACATCAAACCCGGTCATCATCATATTAGGGTTCATATACTCTTCGCGTGCCTTCGACTCTTCTTTAACGATACGTAAAACCTGCTTAACGTGCTGATCATCAATTCCAATCATAAAAGTTGTATTGCCCTCGCTTAAAAAGCTACCCGTTGTTGATAACTTAGTGGCAGGAACATTTGCTTTAACAAAAGCACGTTGTAATCTAGTGGCATCTTCTTTTTGTACAATTGCGATTATTAATTTCATTTGAATCAGTCCTTTAGCAATTTTTTTGGTAATGCGTTTACGATTATTTTTAGACAGATAGCAACAACTTCGTTGATTGACTGTTGTGCATCAACTACCTTAATACGATCGGGATTCTCCCGAACAACTTGTTGATAACCATGGTAAACTTTTTGGTGAAAAGCTAGTTTTTCTTGTTCTAAGCGATCTTCTTCACCAGCACGTTCTTTAGCAATTCGTGCTAATCCCACTTGAGGTGGAATATCCAAAAACAGCGTTAAATTCGGCTCTGTTCCATTCGTTGCAAAGTCATTAATTTGCTTGACTGCGCTTATTCCTAAGTCACGTCCAATTCCTTGGTAAGCTAAAGAACTATCAACGAAACGATCAGAAAAAATAACCTTACCAGCTTTTAACGCTGGAAAAATTGTCTCAGCCATATGTTGACTTCGTGCAGCTGCATAAAGCAGTGCCTCTGTCTGAGCACTCATCCTTTCATTAGCTGGATCCAAAATGAATCGTCTAATTTTTTCGGCAATTTCTGAACCACCTGGTTCACGCGTTACTAGATATTGTGTTTGCAAGCGAGGAGCAATTTGGGCTACAACTTGTTCCAAAACCGTACTCTTACCGGACCCATCAGGTCCCTCAAAACTAATAAAAAAACTTTTCATAAAACTCTCCATGTCTCTATTTTACAAGAGTTTGTTCTATATGAACACCCTAAAGAACTTTTAATTTTAGGAAAAATAAAAAGTCCTCATATAAGAGAACTTTTACTCCGATATTGCATTAGTGAAACCACTAAATCTTGTGTGTCGATGTCGGGCTTCATTATATAAAAATGCGTACTTAGCTAGCAAAATTTTATTAGCAACAATATTATTTTCCGACATATCTAAGGTAGTGGGGTCTAGATTTTTTTGAATCACAATCTCTTCTTGCAATTTTTCGATAGATGCAACTAGTCTATCATCCCCCATTTTTTTTACTTTATTTTGTTTCATTCGATTGATGTTCTCCCTTGTACTGCCCGTTTCAGCGTAATTGAATTTGCATATTCAATATCACTACCAACTGCTAATCCAGCAGCCAAACGTGTCACCTTAATTCCTGCTGGTCTAATTAGCTTACTAATATACATCGCGGTTGATTCACCTTCAGGGGTTGAGTTTAATGCCAAAATAACTTCGTTAATGCTATCCTGCTTTTGTAAACGAACTATAAGTGATTTAATATTAACTTCTTCGGGTCCGATTCCATCCATTGGCGACAAGACGCCATGCAAAACATGATACAGACCATTATATTCGCCCATATCTTCAAAAGCCATGACATCTTTAGGTTGTTCAACAACCATGATTGTTGACTGATCACGTTCAGGATTACTACAAATTGCGCAAGGATCTTTTTCAGTTATATTACCGCAAATCGAGCAACGATGTAACTTTTCCTTAACTTCATTTAAAGCTACACTAAAACTATGGATATCATTATCAGGCATATCTAGAGTATAAAATGCTAGCCTTGTTGCCGTTTTTTCTCCAATACCTGGTAATTTCAAATATGCATCAATTAAATGTGCAATCGGCGCTGGATATTGCAATTAAATCATACCCTTCGTATATTTTCCTATGCTTGCTTGCGTTGCATGATCAATTTCTGTTAACCCTTTGTTAACCGCATCAATAATAAGATCTTGCAACATGTCCGGATCATCAGGATCAATAGCATCTTTATTAATAGAAATTTTCTTCAATTTGCGATCACCACTAAAAGTAGCAACAACTAAATCATCAGCAGATTTACCTAAAAATTCTTGAGCAGTGATATTTTGTTGTTCCTGAGCCATTTGTTCTTGTAACTTCTTCGCCTGCTTCATCATTTGTTGCATATTCATGCCACCCATTGCACCAAAGTTAGGTCTTTTACTCATAATTATCTCCTTTAATCTTTTACCTTAACTGCATCGCCAAATATTTCTTTGGCTTTTTCCACAATTTCTTTTTCAGCTTTTACTTCTTCTTGTTGATTCTCATTATTTACCTGCTTCTTGCGCTTTAGCAGTTCAGTTCCATGTGCTTGTAAAAAGTCCTTCCGAACCGTAAACCAATCTTCATCCGGAACAAGAACAATTTGATATTCATGTTTAGCAAATTTAGCAATCTGTTCGGTCAGAATAGTCAGCAAATCATCATCAGAACTTGCTTTTTCAAACCAGAGGGTATACTTGCATTTCATCACAACTTGACTTGAACTTGCTGCAACTGGCTCCAAAACATCTAGCAGCGCTCGTTGCGAAACTTGCAGAACGGATTGCAAATCGGGCCAAATATCTTTAATTGCTTGCAAGTCATGTTTAGTTGCATTTTCTAAGACTTGATAGACCTGTTCACGATTTTTCTGGTTATGCTGCTTATTTTTAATCAGCTTTTTCGACGGTTTTTGTTCTTTAACAGGCGCACTTACCTTTTTTGAAATACGATTATCACCATCATCAATATGAAAAATCTGACTACTATTAGTGTGATGTTGACTAATTCTTGCTACTTGTTCTGTTAATGATACAACCTGTTTTTTTAAGGCCGAAACTTCAGATTGTAAATTATTATTCTTGTTACTTACCATTTCTGTTCTAGGTGGAGAAACTATGGTCGCAGAAATATTGGTACTTTCAACCAGAAAAACTTCAAGCGGAATCTGCTGCTGATTAGTATAACGCAAATTGTTCAATGCTGTATTAGCAGAGGATATTAATTTAAAATAATTTTCTAATGGAATATCTTTAATTTTTTTCGTAAAGTCTGCTGTTAAAAAATTTCCTTGACTATTTCCATTAGTTTTAACAACCATCAAAGCATTCGTAGCAAGATCAATTAATTCATTCAAAATATTTTTAGAACTTGCTCCTTTTTGCAGTTCAGATTGTGCCAGTTCCAATGCCTTGTCAACATTCTTTTGTAAGATTGATAAAAAGAGTTTTTCAACATCCTCCTTAGCCGCGAATCCAGTAATTTCAAGGGCAGCCTCATATTCAACCGTTTCTTTTTCATAACTAAGTAGTTGATCTAAAATGCTTAAAGCATCCCTCATTCCACCGTCAGCAACTTGAGCAATAACAGTCAAAGCCCGGTCATCATATTTAATTTTTTCTTGATCAAGAATGTACTTCATTCTCTTTTCAAGGTCTTTTTGTGAAATTCGCTTAAAATTGTAGCGCTGTGTTCTGGAAATAATCGTTGCAGGAACTTTTTGCAATTCTGTTGTTGCCAAAATAAAAACGACATGTTCTGGTGGCTCTTCCAATGTCTTTAATAGCGCATTAAATGCACCCATTGACAACATATGAACCTCATCAATAATATACACCTTATATTTTCCTTGCGTAGGTGCATACTTAACCTTATCTCTAATCTCACGAATCTCATCAACGCCATTATTAGAAGCGGCATCAATTTCTATAATATCAGCCATTGCTCCTTTATCGGCTGCAAGACAGTTAACACAACTGTTACATGGCTCACCGTCCTTAAGATTAGTACAATTTAATGCCTTGGCAAAAATTTTGGCGCACGAAGTCTTTCCAGTACCGCGTGGACCAGCAAACAAAAATGCATGTGAAATTGTGCCGCGCTTTATTGCATGCTTTAAAGTATTCGTAATATCTTCTTGACCAACGACACTATCAAAAGTGCGGGGTCGCCATTTGCGGTATAATGCCTGATAAGCCATTGATATTCTTTCCTAGTAAAAAACTCTTAACTCTTTGAAAGAGTTAAGAGTTTGTAAATGTCTAATAAAAGGCACATGTTCAAGCAACCTTAGTGCTGCTACCTTCCGGTCCTGACACGCTTCAGAGGTCGAACATTGCCCACAAAGTATGATACCGTATTTTTGTTAACTTTTCCACTATTTTGCTAAAATTTTGCTTTTTTCATTATCTTTAGCATGCTTTTGCCTAATTCTAATTTCTTTAAAAAAATCTTTCATCATCTGACTTGCTTCTTTTCGATACAATCCACGGATTACATTAGGATGGTGATTAAATTTAGCAATATCAAATAAGTTAACTACACTACCTGCGGCCCCAGCCTTGGGATCCAATGCACCGTAAAAAACATTTTTTAGACGTGAATTAATAATCGCGCCTGCACACATCGGACAAGGCTCAAGCGTTACAAATAAGCTACAATCAATTAGACGCCATGTATTTATTACAGTACAAGCATTTCTAATAGCAATCATTTCGGCATGCTGCGTTGCATCTTGCTCTACTTCACGCCGATTATAACCCTTTCCAATAACTTGACCGTCTGGACTAATTACGATTGCTCCAATCGGTACTTCACCCAATTCCTGTGCTTTTTTTGCTTGCACAAACGCCAACTGCATGTATTTTTCCTTATCAGCTTTCGTAAATTCCATTAGTGATTCACCGCCTGTAACACATAGTAACCTTTATCGCGTTTTAAAATCGTGCAATTGCCAAATGTAGTTTGAAGCAAGTGACGAGCACTTGGTTCACCTTGTTTTTTTTGGATTACCACTAAAATAATACCATTTTCAACCAAATGCTCTTTAGCTCCCGTTAAAATATCAGATACAACATTCTTACCAGCGCGAATTGGTGGATTAGTCAGTATAAGACCAAACTTCTTTGTTGGTTCAACTTGATTATAAACATCAGAAGAATAAATCTTCACATTACTAATTCCATTTAAAGCAGCATTTTTTTGTGCCAATTTCAATCCACGCTCATTAACATCGACCATTTCAACAATTTGTTCTGGCCATAACTTTGCTGCAAATAATCCCAATGGTCCATAACCAGTTCCAACATCTAAAATGTTAGCGATAGGAAATACTATTTCTACCATTTCCTTAATTAAAACGCCAGACCCATAGTCTACTCGTTTTTTTGAAAAAACTCCTGCATCCGTGGTAAATTTCAAGTCAATTCCGTCTACATGATAATCAATCAAGCGTTCATCATGGTCAGCCATTGGATTTGCCGCATAATACATTTGATTTTTTGGATCAGTCATAATTTACTCGATTCTAAAATAGTCTATATCTAAATAATTTTAGCGGACACAGCAATATTTGCAAACTTTATTTGCTTAAATATTAATTGTCAACAAAAAACGCGCACTTGCAAATTGCAAACACGCGTTTTTTATTAACTTGTCCAGTTGGATTGTAACTATTTTAAAGTTACAGAAGCGCCAACTTCTTCAAGTTTAGCCTTAATGTCGTTAGCTTCATCCTCTGAAACGCCTTCCTTAACGTTCTTAGGAGCGCCATCAACAAGATCCTTTGAGTCCTTAAGGCCAAGTCCAGTAATGTCACGGACAACCTTAATAACCTTAACCTTTTCTTGGCCAGCGGCAGTCAATTCTACATCGTAGCTTGACTTAGCTTCAGCTTCACCACCAGCAGCAGCTGCAGCAACTGGAGCAGCTGCTGAAACGCCAAATTCATCTTCAATAGCCTTTACAAGGTCATTTAATTCAAGAATTGAAGCATTTTTCAAGTCTTCAATAATCTTTTCAGTATCTAAAGCCATACTTATGTATCCTCCGAAATTTAGTATTAGTTAAAAATCAATTTAATTATTCTGCAGATTCATCCTTTGAATCAGCAACAGCCTTAACGGCGTAAGCAACGTTACGAACAGGTGCTTGTAATACAGAAACAAGCATTGACAATAAACCTTCACGACCAGGGATAGCAGCAAGTTCCTTGATTTCTTCTTTAGAAGTCAATTTACCTTCAAGCACACCACCCTTAATGTCGATAACGTCAAAATCCTTTTCGTACTTAGAAACAATACGAGCTGGTTCAGTAATGTCATCTGCATTATCAGTATAAATAACAGCAGTTGGGCCAACAAAAGTATCATCAAGACCTTCAATGCCAGCCTTAGCAGCCGCACGTCTTAAGTAAGTGTTTTTAATGACTTTCATCTTAACATCGTTATCACGAAGTTCTTGACGCATGTTAGTAACTTCTTCAACAGTTAAGCCAAGATAATTAATTACCAAGATCGCCTTTGCAGCCTTAAGTTCTTCAGCAAACGCTTCAACAAACTTTTCTTTTTCAGCAATAGCAGCTTTACTCAATCAAATTCACCTCCATCAAATTTATTAATAAATTCCATAAGGCCAAAAAGCTCCATGCCAAGCAAGACATGGAGCTTTATCATCTTCATTATCTTCTGGCCTCGGCGGGAAATTAAGGTATTGAACCACCCGAGTCTTAGGTAGAATTTACTTTGTTAAGTATAGCAGGAACGACTATCTAATGCAAGTTATTTCGAATTTACCTCAAGCAATTCGTATAATTCACCAGACACTTTATAAATTACCCAGTTTGCTATGTTCACAATATGGTCACTAATTCTTTCAAGTAATCTGATAATAACAAAGTAACTAGCAGATGCAACCGCTACGTTCTGGTCTTGTTCAACACCATCAATAATCATTTTTCTAGCTTTTTTATAATCATCATAAATTTCTTCATGACCCTCAACCATTTCACGTGCAGTCTTTTCATCTTCTTGAACATATGCAGTTAAAACTTGAATTAACATAGTTCGTACTTGATGAGTCATGCCTGAAATGACTTTTTCTACTTCTTCAATTCGTGGGTTTCCCTTTACCCGAACAGTTTCAACAGCAATACTATTGGCGTTTTCACCAATTCTTTCCAAATCAGTGGTCGCCTTCAAAATGCTAATTACTACTCTAAAATCCGTTGCAACGGGCTGTTGTAGCGCAATTAAATCTAGGGCCTTTTTTTCGATTTTAACTGCTTCCTTGGCAACTTCTTTATCTTCTTCAATCATTTCTTGTGCCATTTTTTTATCATGGGCAACAAATGATCTTGTTCCCTTGTCAATTAAATCATTGACAAGGACGCCCATTTCCATAAATCTGGCGTTTAATTTTTTTAATTCATCTAAAAATATTTCATGCATAATTGTTTACTCCAGTTTAACCAAATCGACCGTTAAGATAATTACTAGTAATTTCTTTGTGCGGTGCTAAAAACATCTCCTGTGTCGAACCAGATTCTATTAGTTCACCATTCATTAAAAAAGCAACTTGATCTGAAATTCGACTTGCCTGCTGCAAGTTATGCGTCACCATAATAAAAGTGTACTTTTGTTTTAATCCCATTAATGTTTCTTCAATTTCAGCACTAGATATAGGATCAAGTGCTGAAGTGGGCTCATCCAATAAAACCACTTCTGGTCTAACAGCCAGTGCGCGTGCAATACAAATGCGTTGTTGCTGTCCGCCAGAAAATGCTAGAGCATTTCTTTGTAAACTATCCTTAGTTTCCGTCCAGATTGCAGCTTGCTTTAAGCTCTCTTCAACTCGCTCTTCAATTAACTGCTTATCTTTCACTCCCGCTACACGCAGCCCATATGCTACATTATCAAAAACGGAAAAAGGAAATGGTGTTGGCTGCTGAAAAACCATTCCAACTTTTTTTCGTAATGCAACTAGGTCAAGATGCGAGTGATAAATATCCTTACCTTCTAACAAGATTTTGCCGCTAATCTTAATATCATCGATATCATCATTCATCCGGTTCAAACAACGTAAAAATGTTGATTTGCCACAGCCCGATGGTCCAATCAATGCGGTCAACTTCTGAGCAGGAAAAGCCAGGGTAATACCATGCAAAGCCTCAAAATTGCCATAATTCAGTTTAACGTTTTGCGCTTCCATCACATTAGTCATACTTGCACCCCTTTAGCCAAAACTACCTTGAATATATTTTTCTGTAACTTCTCCCTGCGGATTAGTGAAAATGTTAGTAGTTGTGTCATATTCTAACGCATGTCCCAGATGGAAAAAAGCGGTGTATTCACTAATTCTAGACGCTTGCTGCATATTATGTGTTACCATTACCATCGTATATTTTTTGCGTAACTGCTTCAGCGTATCTTCAAGTTTAGCAGTTGAAACCGGATCAAGTGCGCTAGCCGGCTCATCCAATAACAATATTTCAGGTTTTAATGCAATTGCTCGGGCAATACAAAGTCTTTGCTGTTGACCACCTGAAAGAGCGAGCGCACTTTGATCAAGTTTATCTTTAACTTCATCCCATAAAGCAGCTGCCCTTAAACTTTCTTCTACAATTTGATTTAACTTAACTTTATCTTGTTGACCATTTGCTTTTAACGCATAAATAATATTTTCTTTGATTGACTTAGGGAACGGATTAGGCTTTTGAAATACCATTCCAATTGTTTTACGTAATTCGTAAACGTTAATCTTTTTTTGGTTAACATCCAAATTATGAAACATAATTTTCCCATCCACACGTGCTACCTGATCATTCATTCGATTTAACGAACGCAAAAATGTTGATTTACCTGAACCAGAAGCACCAATTAGAGCCGTAATTGTATTTTTCTTAAACCCCAAACTAACATCAAATAATTTCTGAATTGTACCGCCATAAAAAACACTTAAGTTTTGTGTAGAAATTGCACAATCACCTTCAGCAAATGATTTGATATATTTTGGTTGATCTTGCCAATTGTCCATAAAACTTCCTCATTTTAACTTAGCAGCTGTTAACCGCTTATATAACCAATTGCCTAAAGCTCGCGCCCCAAAATTGAAAATAATAACTACAATTACTAATAAAGCCGAGGTTGCAGCTGACACAATATTGACATCAGGAATAATTCCTTCAGTATTTACTTTCCAAATATGTACAGCCAGGGTCTCAGCAGGTCTCATTACATTTAAAAAGCTCGTTGGACTAAACATATTCCAATTAGTGTAGTCAACCGTTGAACCACTTTGACCAGCAGTATAAATTAAGGCTGCAGCTTCTCCAAATACCCGACCAGCACTAAGAATAACGCCTGTAATAATTCCTGGTAATGCAGCTGGAATAACTATTCCACGAATAGTTTTCCAATTAGATAAGCCAAGAGCCCAACCAGCTTCACGCTGAGTTTGGGGAACCCCTTTAATCGCTTCTTCAATATTACTAGTTAATATTGGTAAATTAAAAAAGGTTAGTGCTAAAGCACCGGAAATAATTGAAAAACCTAATCCAAACTGGACTACAAAAACTAAATATCCAAATAAACCTACTACAATTGAGGGTAATGAACTTAAAATTTCAATTGTTGTTCTAATTATCTGTGTTAACCAGTTGTCTGGAGCATATTCAGCTAAATAAATTGCGGCTCCAAGGGCAATTGGCAATGAAATAAGCAAGGTCAATATTAAGAGATACAGTGAATTGAATAATTGATCTCTAATCCCTCCACCTGCTTCAAAAGAAGATGAAGCTGAAGTTAAGAAATGCCATGATAAGTGTGTCACACCTGATAGTAGGATATTGCCAATAATACCGATTAATAGGAGAATTACTATTCCGACTAAACAATAAATTACGCCTGTAGCAATTCGGTTATTTCTTTTTGAATTCATATGCTGCTAACTCTTCTTTCCAATTAAGTGAACCAAGAAATTGAAAAATAGTGACATTAATAATAGGAGTAATGCCAAAGACCATAAAGCATTATTTGGTAAGGTTCCCATGACCGTATTACCCATTTGACTAGTTAATTGACTAGTCAGAGTTGCAGCTGGACTAACCAAATTAGAAGGCATTAGCACCGCATTGCCGATAGCCATTTGTACAGCCAGAGCTTCGCCAAAAGCACGTGCCATTCCAAAAATAATTGCGGTCATTATTCTTGCTCTTGCGGCTCGTAAAACGACATGAAAAATTGTTTGCCACTTAGTAGCACCAAGTGCAGCTGAAGATTTTCGCAATTCCTTGGGAACAGCCTTAAAAGCATCGACTGTCAAAGAAGTAATTGTTGGCAAAACCATCACAAATAATACTAAGGTTGCCGTTAAAATTCCGAATCCGGTCCCACCAAAAATTGTTCGTATAGCCGGAACGACAACTGTTAAGCCTAAAAAGCCATAGACAACAGAAGGAATTCCTACTAAGAGTTCGATAACTGATTGTAACAATCCCGCTCTTTTACCAGATTCATATTCTGTCATAAATAAAGCAACAGCAATTGAAAATGGAGTCGCAATTAATGCAGCCAGTAGTGTTACTGCAAATGAAGTAACAATCATTGCAGCTGCACCAACATGATTATTTCCAGCACTTGGATTCCAGTCAGAAGAAAATAAAAAGTGAAAAATATTCACTTTATTATCAAAAAAAGTAGCAAGTCCATGAATCCCTACAAAACCAATGATTGCCACAATTAAAATACCAATTAGAGCAATTGCCAAAAATGTTAAACCTTTGCCCCATCGTTCTTGCTTTGTTTCCTTAGATGGTTTTGTTAAACGTGCTATATCTATATTTTTAGGATCTATCCCCTTAAATTTGACATGTGGTACTTTCTGCTGTGCAATTGCCTTTTCAACAACCTTTTGCAAATCTTGTTCTTTTTTTGCCATGCTAATTACCTATTTTCGTAACTCTATTTTGACTGTCACGCGTAACTTCCATCTCGTGTACACTGAGATAACCAATTTTTGGCACTAAATCTTGCTGAACTTTTTTACTCAAAATATACTTAATAAAAGCAGCAGTTGCCTTATTAGGCTTTCCTTTAGTATACATGTGCTCATAAGACCATAATGGCCACTTGTTAGTACGAATATTCTCATTAATCGGTTTTACATGATCAAGATTAATCTTTTGAATGTTAGAATCATTTGCATATGGAAAAGAAATGTACGAAATCGTCCCAGGAGTTGAATTAACTATTTTCTTTACACTACCGTTAGAATCCTGTTCCTGTGAATTTACGGCTTCTTGACCTTTTAAGATAATATCCTCAAAGGTTGTCCTTGTTCCACTACCGCGAGAACGATTAATAACAATTATTGGCAGGTCTTTTCCCCCAACTTGACGCCAATTTTTAATCTTTCCTGTAAAAATAGAGGCAAGTTGTTTGCGTGACAAACTTTTTATTCCAACGCCTTTATTAACGATTGGAACAATACCAACCACTGCAACAGGAAAGTCTACCAACTTCTTACCATCAATTCCCTTTTGAGTATCTGCAAAAACATCAGAAGTTCCTACTTCCACTGCCCCTGCTTGAACTTGACTAAGACCAGTACCAGAACCTCCACCTTGAACAACAATATTACTATCAAGATGGGATAAATGATAATCATTTCCAGCCTGTTCAACTAAGGGTTGCAAGGCACTTGAGCCGACAATCGTAATTTTTTTATTATTTTTGCTACAACCAACTAAAAAAATCGATATAATCAAAAATACAACCAGCACTTTGCTTAAATTACTTTTTCGCATTATACATTTTCCTCAATTAAATTCACTATTAGTTTATCAAAACATTGATGATTGACCAATCATATTCACTTGAAAAATGGTTTAAAAAAAGCAACTTGCGTTTACAGCAAAGTTGCTTTTGTCTTATTTGATTTTAGTCTAGGTTTAATGGATCAAGCTTAATTCCAGGTCCAAAGGTTGCAGCTACAGCTACACTCTTAATATATTGACCCTTAGCAGCCGAAGGACGCGCACGTAAAATAACATCACGTAAAGCATCAAAGTTTTCAACTAATTGCTCATCAGTAAATGAAACTTTACCAATCGCAGCATGAATTGCAGCTTGACGGTCTACACGGTATTCAACTTGACCAGCCTTTACATTTTTAACGGCTTTTTCAATATCCATTGTAACAGTTCCAGTCTTAGGGTTTGGCATCAAGCCTTTAGGTCCTAATACTCGACCCAAGCGTCCTACCTTAGCCATCATTGTTGGTGTAGCGACAACAACATCAAAGTCTAAATAACCATTTTGAACTTTTTCAACTAAGTCGTCTGAACCAACTTCATCAGCACCGGCAGCTTTAGCTGCTTCAGCTTGAGCACCTTCTGCAAAAACTATAACTTTTTGAGTCTTACCTGTACCATTTGGCAAAACAATTGAACCACGAATTTGTTGGTCTGCTTGCTTAGGGTCAACACTTAAGTTGTATGAAACTTCAACTGAAGCATCGAAACCTGCATATGAGGTTTCCTTAACTAGTTTAATTGCTTCGGCAACCGAATACATTTTCTTTGAATCTACTTTTTTAGCAGCTTCTAAATATTTTTTACCATGCTTTGGCATGTGATTTCCTCCTTAATATGTGGTCAAACAAGCGTTAAGCTCTCCCACCTAAAATGTTATAAATAACAGGATTAGTCTTCGACTTCGATGCCCATACTTCTAGCAGTACCCTCGATCATCCGCATAGCAGCTTCGACATCAGCAGCATTAAGGTCTTGCATCTTTGTTTCAGCAATTTCCTTAACTTGAGCCTTGGTAACCTTACCAACTTTCTTGGTGTTAGGTTCGCCAGATGCTTTGTCAATCTTAGCAGCTTGCTTCAATAGCACTGGAGCTGGTGGAGTCTTAGTTACGAATTCAAATGAACGATCTTCGTAAACAGTGATGACTACAGGAATAATCATGCCTTTTTGGTCAGCTGTTCTAGCATTGAAGTCCTTGGTAAAGCCAACAATGTTAATCCCGGCTTGACCTAAAGCTGGACCAACTGGAGGTGCAGGTGTTGCAGCACCAGCTGGGATTTGTAATTTGACAACGTTAATAACTTTCTTTGCCACGGTCAAAACCTCCTTGATTCCGTGTGTGGTTAAAATGGAAAAACAACTTGCCCTTCCTCCCACAATAATAAAACTACGTTAATAGCGTACCATCGTTTGAATAAATTTGCAATATTTGAAAATTTAATTAATTTTCTTTACTTGATCATAGTCAAGCTCGGTTGTTGTTGCTCGACCAAACATTTCGACTGAAACAAATAATTTGTATTTATCAGGTTGAATTTCTGTGATCTTACCTTCAACACCGTTAAATGCACCATCAATGATTGTGACTGTTTCGCCAATTTCATAATCAATTTGTGGACGCTTAACTGGCTCACCTTGTTGACGCAATAACCGATTAACCTCCTCATCAAGAAGAGGTGAAGGCTTGGATCCACCACCATGGGAGCCAACAAATCCGGTAACATTAGGTGTATTTCTAACTACAAACCAGCTTTCGTCTGTCATTACCATTTCAACTAGCACATAACCAGGGAATATTTTTTCTTCAATCTCTTTTTTCTTATCGTTGACTTTTTCAATTTTTTCTTGTTCAGGAACCATCACGCGGAAAATATAATCCTGCATTCCCATACTTTGTGCACGTGATAGCAAGTCAGACTTGACTTTATCTTCATATCCAGAATATGTATGAAGTACATACCATTGCTTTTTTATTGTTTCAACCATTACTACAGATTCTCCTTTTTAAGGCAAACAAAAAACCTCTAGGTCAGAGGTTATAAATGATTATATATTGTAACACAAATAAATTTGTTTTGCTATCACATAACAATTTGAGTTAGACTGCTAAATGCCCAGTCAAGTAGTCCCAAATATAATGCAAACAAAATCGAGGAGCCGATAACAATTCCCGTGTCATGACGGTTCTGCTTAGCACTTGGCCAAGTTACTAATCGCATTTCTTCAACAACGCTCTTAAAAAATTTAATCATTATCCTCTTACCTCGTTTCTTTATGTAAAGTCATCTTACCACAATACTTGCAAAATTTATTCAACTCAAGCCGCTGAGTGCGATTCTTACTTGCGGTGATCGAGTAGTTACGTGAGCCACAAATGCTACAGGCTAAGGATGCTTTTTTCACTGCCATAATCTCACTTCCAAACTATTGTATTTTAGCAAAAAAAATCTCTATAAGCAATTAATTACAGTTTGCCACTTTAATTAGTAAAATGGTCTCAATAAAAATAGCCACTCTATCGCGGGCGGCCATTGGTGATCAACATATAGCGTGACCACTGAGCGTAGAATATCTTATTAGTCGGACTTACTTCTTAAGATTTTCATTTACGAAGGATTCGATTTTGTCGTCAGCATCATCAAGAAACGGAAGCATATCTTCTTCTGTCTTGATAGTATCTCTCCCATTTTTTTCCATAAAATAGTCCCAAAGTACATCTCTAACAGGAATATCAGAGTCACTCCAGTCAAATACTTCTTTCATGTGACGATCTAGCAATGCTGTCTTTATAACTTCTTCTGCCATCTTAATTACCTCCTAAATATTATTCTACAATTATTTATTATACCCCTTTTTAGTGCCGACTACTAAAATAACTAATCTAAAAGTACATGGCGCATTTTTCGTGACACGCGTGAGCGTGCACGCAAAATTGTAACCCGCTCCACTTTAAACTTTTGCAGGGCATCTTCTAGATCAATGATCCCTAACTCAATTAGTAGGGCACTAATTTCTAAATCAGATAAGCTGGCAATTAAACTAGCTAATGACTCACTTAATGGAATTTCACTTGGACTTATAACTGATTTTGCTATCGGGTCTAATCCCTTTTCTTTTGCCGCGTCTAATGAAACTGATTGATTCATTGCCTTTCTTCTGTAAGCAGAATCATATCTGACCAATGTTTTAGCATGATTAGTGAGCCGAGTTTTATAATAACTGCCAAATCTTCCCTTACTTTGATCAAAATTCATAGCCGAGGCATGACAAATAATTAATGCGTCCTGATTCCAATCTTGGTCATCATAATATCGAACGTAATATTTTTGCTTCACACTATATACTAACGGATAATATAGTTGATAAAGTTTTACAAGTGCATCGTCTTTTCCTTCCTTAATCTGTGAGATTAAATTCGTTTCATCTGCGTTTACATCAAATAATTTTTCTTTGACCATTCTTCTTATCCTCAAACTTTCTTAGTATTTGAGGTGAAGAATACGCAACTTTTTCTTACTAAAATATCGAACAAACGTTTATATACTACAATTTATTTTTGGTGCAACAAAACATTAAAACACATTATTTTCAACGTTAATATAATTGCCAAAATAATCTTAATCAACAAAAAATACCCTGAAACTAAATAATTAAACTGTTAATTACTTAGTTTCAGGGTATTTTTATTCTTTAGTTTAACGGATTACGACTATTGAGCATCTGATAAAGCATTATACCCGTTGCCACGCTTGCATTGAGCGATTGAACGTGTCCAACCATTGGCAAAGTTAACATTTGGTCCATTTGTTCTTTAAGTAACCGTGAAATACCTTTGCCTTCGTTACCAATTACCAACACGGCCTTACCTTTACTGTTCCAGCGACGATAATCAATACCATTCATATCTGTTCCAAATAACCAATAACCTTTATTTTTTAAAATTTTACTAGTTTGAACCAGATTATTAACACGGGCAACTGGGACATGGTCAATTGCACCGGTAGAAGTTTTAGCAACAACCGATGTCAGCCCTGTTGCATGACGTTTAGGAATTATTATTCCGTCTACTCCAGTTGCATCAGCTGTTCGCAGAATTGAACCCAAATTGTGCGGATCTTCAATTGAATCCAACATTAACAAAAAAGGATCTTCTTTTGCTTGATCTAACTGGTCTAATAACCGAGCTAAATCTGCATATTCGAAACTTGCAATCGTTAAAACTAGACCCTGATGATTTTCGCCTGCTACCAACCGATCCAGCTTATTTTTAGGTACGGTCTGAACAATCACACCTTTATTTCTTGCTAATTCAAAAACTTCGTTGGCAAAATTTTCTTGTACGCCTTGTTGAAGAAAAACTTTATTAATCCGTTCAGCATCCTGCGTTTTTAAAAAATCTAGTCCAGCATGCTTACCGAAAATAAAATCACTATTAATTGAACTCATATTCATCTATCCCACCATTTTCTACTGCTTTTATGCACCATGAGGTTAGTTCAAAAATACGGTCTTTTTCTCCTAACAATTCCAAATACCCCCATACTGCTTCAAAACCTGTTGACAATTGATAAGTTGACAGACTTGTATTCTTCGCTTTAGTGTGTGTCTTAGCGTTACGACCACGATGAAAGATTGTTACTTCATCAGCAGTTAAAAGGTTATCAGCTTGCAATTTTGTAATCAAAGCTGCCTGTGCCTTAGCCGAAACATAGTACGTAGCTTGACGCTGTAAAACCTGCGGTTTAACAATCTGACATTTAATTAAATGTTCACGAATAGCAATTTCGTATACTGCATCTCCCAAATAAGCTAAAGTTTGTCCATTTAACGTATCAGGATTGATTTTTCTTTCTGTCATTTTTCTTTTAATCACGTATCCACCTTGTCCCTTGAGGGGTATCTTCTAACGTAACACCCATTTTCTTTAATTGTGCACGGATAGCATCACTTTTTGCCCAATCTTTACTTGCTCGTGCCTTTTCTCGCTCTTGAATCAAATTACTGATTTCGTCATCCGATTTTCTTCTAACCGAAGTAGTCAATTTTTGAGCGTCAATTCCGAAAATTCCTAACCATGTAATCAACAATTGTTGAGCCCTATTAAGTGCATCCTTATCAGCAAAAGCAGATGCAACATTAGCGTTGATTTCTGGTAGTAAATCATAAATAGCTGCAAGGGCATTTTGGACATTTAGATCATCGTCCATTGCCTCAGTAAATTGATCCTCAGTCTGAGCTATTTTAGCCACTAATATTGGTGAAGCCATACTGTCAGTCTGGTCATTAAGACGATAAGCAATGTTAATTAGTGTATTTTTAAACCGGTTTAAAATATTTTTCGCCTGAGCTAAATTGTTATCAGAATAATTAATTGGCCGGCGATAATGTACACTAGCCATAAAAAAGCGTAAAACTTGCGGATTAGTCGTCTTTAACAAATCATGCACAGTCACAAAATTATGCAAAGATTTAGACATTTTTTCTTGATCAGCCCCAACTGTGACAAAACCGTTATGCATCCAATAGTGTACAAACTTCTTACCCGTGGCTGCTTCGCTCTGAGCAATCTCATTTTCATGGTGTGGAAACTCTAAGTCCTGTCCTCCACCATGAATATCAATTGTTTCACCTAAATACTTAGTTGACATTACTGAGCACTCAATATGCCACCCTGGACGTCCCTTGCCCCAAGGAGATTCCCACGCAATTTCATCTGGTAGTTTTTGCTTTTTCCATAAAGCAAAATCAATTGGATCTTCCTTACGTTGTTGTTCTTCTTGATTCACATGTTCAGAAGCACCAGCTTCAAGTTCAGCAATATTTTGATTGCTCAATTCTCCGTAATGCTTAAATTTGCGTGTTCGATAATAAACATCTCCACCAGATTCATAAGCATAACCCCGTTTAATTAATCTCTTAATAAAGTCAATAATTGCTGGGATTTCATTTGTTGCCCGTGGATTCATGGTCGCTTTTTCAACGTTTAATGCTTGAATATCTTCACAATAAGCTTGAATATAGCGTTCAGCTAGTTCAGGAACTGTAATCTCTTCCGCTCGTGCCTCATCAATCATCTTGTCATCGACATCAGTAAAATTAGAGACATAGTTAACTTGGTAACCCTTATATTCAAAATAGCGCCTAATTGTATCAAAAGCGATCACACTGCGTGCGTTACCAATATGAATATAATTATATACAGTCGGGCCACAAACATACATCGTAATTTGTCCAGGCGTAATCGGTCGAAATTCTTCTTTAGTCTTAGTTAAAGTATTATAAATTTTCACAGCGGCTAACTTGCCTTTCTTTAAACTTTTCTTTTTATTTTAACAGAAAGAACACATTCAACACCAATTTTCAAAACAAAATAGCGTATCACGCTTTAAGAACGTTATACGCTATTTTGATAAGCAATTATAAGCCGTTTTCACTCATTTGTTTTAAAGTTAAGTCTAAGTGTTGCAATACTCGTTCTTTACCCAAAAGCTCCATAGCTTCTCCAATTCCAGGACCAACCATTGATCTAGTTGTCGCTATTCTAATTGGCATAAAGAGTCGCCTACCCTTAATTCCTGTTTCGTTACGTGTTGCTTGAACTGCCTTCATTATTTGGGTAGCAGTAAAGCGAGGAATCAATTCAAGCTGTTTCTTAAATTCTTCAATTACCGGTCGTGCCTCATCCTTACGAATTTCAGCAATTTCTTCGTCATCCAAATTTTTTGGTGCAGCAAAGAATATTTTAGCTAAATCAACAATTTGTTTAGTGTAAGACATTTGTACAGAATAAATATTTACTAATTGTCGAACCCACTCTAGCTTTTCTGGTGATGGGGTTTCTTCAACTAATCCAGCCTCTTGTAAGTTGTTTAAAGCTAAATCAAGTAAGGTATCACGATTTGCCTGTTTAATGTACTGATTATTAATCCATTCCAGCTTTTTCTGGTCAAAAGCAGCCGGAGATTTAGATAAACGCTCAGGATCAAACTGCTTGATCAGTTCTCGTTGATTATAAATTTCGCTTTCACCAACTGGCGACCATCCAAGTAGCGTAATAAAATTAAACATTGCATCAGGAAGATACCCTAAATCACGGTACTGTTCAATAAACTGTAAAACTGATTCATCACGCTTAGATAGCTTTTTCCCAGTTTCAGCGTTAATGATTAACGTCATGTGACCAAATTTAGGTGGTTCCCAGCCTAATGCTTCATACACTGCTAACTGCTTAGGTGTATTAGAAACATGGTCATCACCGCGAAGAACATGAGTAATTTCCATTAGGTGATCATCAACCACAACCGCAAAGTTATAAGTTGGCATGCCATCACGTTTTTGAATAACAAAATCACCACCAATGGTATCCGATTCAAAGCTCAAATGCCCTTTAACCAAATCTTCCCACTCATAAGTTTCCATTTCTGGAATATGAATACGAACAACTGGGGTTAAGCCTTGAGCTCGGGCTTTGGCCTGACTCTGCGCAATTTCATCAGCAGTCATGCCTTCATACTCATAGGTGTAGTGCGGCGCAATTCCCATAGCACGTTGCTCTTCTCGTTGCTCTTCAAGTTCTTCTTGAGTTTTATAAGAATAGTAAGCTTTACCTTCATCAAGTAGCTGCTGAATATACTTATTGTAAATTTCTTTACGTTCGGATTGACGATAGGGACCAAAGTCTCCCCCTTTATCAGGACCTTCATCCCAATCTATTCCGAGCCAATGAAGATTCTCCATTTGTGACTTAGAGCCACCTTCGACATTACGCTTGGTGTCAGTATCTTCAATTCTTAAAACAAAAGTGCCCTTATTGTGCCGAGCAAATAAGTAATTAAAAAGCGCGGTACGTGCATTACCGATGTGTAAATGCCCCGTTGGACTGGGGGCATATCTTACTCGAATTTTTTGTTTTGCCAAAATTATGCCTCTTTCAATATAGTAAATTCAAACAATTTTAGTTTACCCGTAATAAGCTAAAAGTTCAATCTTTCCTTATCCTAAAACCAATTTTAATGCTTGTGGAATACTTGCAACAGGAATTACTTCAATTCCTAATTGCTTCAAGCTATTCCTCATATTATGTTTTGGAATAAAGATACGCTTAAAACCAGTCTTAGCGGCTTCCTTAATCCGGGCATCAATTTGATTAACACGGCGCACCTCGCCCGTTAAACCAACTTCACCCACAAAACAATCGGTCGGCAGTATCTCCTGATTTTTATAACTAGACGCAATCGCCATTACAACTGCTAAATCAATGGCAGGTTCATTCAAACGAATACCACCCGTTGCAGTTAAGTAGACATCTTGATTTTGCAACATTAAGTTGCCCCGCTTCTCTAAGACTGCTAATAAAAGAGCCGCTCGATTAAAATCAACCCCTGAAGTCGTTCTCTTAGCATAACCAAATGCCGTTGGCGTAACTAGTGCCTGAATCTCTGCCAGAATTGGTCTTGTTCCTTCTAAGGAAACCACAATTGCTGAGCCCGTTGATTCAGGTAAACGCTCATCCAAAAATATTGCTGACGGATTGGTTACCTCTTTGAGACCCCTATTTACCATTTCAAACATTCCAATTTCATTTGCGGCGCCAAAACGATTTTTTACTGAATGTAAAATGCGGTAGGCATGGTGTTCATCACCCTCAAAATAAAGAACGGTGTCAACCATGTGCTCCAAAATTTTTGGTCCAGCAATTGCGCCTTCTTTAGTGACATGACCAATCACAAAAACCGTAATTGCATCAACTTTAGCAACCTTCATTAATTCACTTGTTACTTCTCGCACTTGTGAAGCTGAACCCGTCATTGAATCAAGACTTGGCTCATTCATTGTCTGAATTGAATCTATAACTACGAAATCGGGATGAATGGTATCAATTTGTCGTCTAATATCCTCCATATCGGTTTCAGGATATAGTAACATTTCGCTAGATTTTAACCCTAAACGATCAGCACGCAACTTAATCTGATTTGCAGACTCTTCTCCTGAAACATAAAGCACTTTATGCTGATGCGATAGTTCGCTCATGATTTGCAACATTAATGTTGATTTACCAATCCCTGGATCTCCACCGATCAAAACAAGTGATCCAGGTACAATCCCGCCTCCAAGGACACGATTTAATTCACCCATGCTAGTTTGAATACGTTCTTCTTTTTCTGCTTTTACCTGATCCATTTTAATCGGTTCACTGCCACCAGCTTGCTTAATGAGTCTACTGGGACTTCCTTTACTTGATCGTGTCTGCAATGTTTCAGTTTCTTTTTCAAACTGATTCCATGCCCCACAATTAGGACAACGCCCTAAATAACTAGCAGAAATATAGCCACATGAACGACATTTATACTTAGTTTTAATCTTTCCCATTAGTCCTCCTTCTCATTTGTTGAACCAAAGCCATTACATCTTTGACGATCGACTGGCAAATCATTATCAACTTTGTTGTATTTAATAAAAATACCTTGGGCAATGCGATCTCCCTTGTGAATTTTAATCGGTCTGATACCGTAATTAAGCATTTGAACGAAAATTTCACCCTCATTTTTCTCATTATTATAGTAATCTGCGTCAATGACTCCAATTCCATTGGGTAAACTTAAGCTACGTTTAAAAGTATTAGATGAGCGATTTGCCAAAATCAGAACTTCATCTTCAGGCATATACGCCTTGATTCCAGTTGGTATTAATATTGGTCGTAAAATTTCATCAGCAAGCTCATAATCAGATTCATAAAGTTGATGACCATTACGCAATAAACGAAAAATGCGTACAAAATTAAGACGCCAAATACTCGGAACTACCATATCTTTAGCCGCCTCTAAATCATAGCCTGCACTTGCAAGTGTTTGCCGTCTTGGTAACATGATTTTTTGATCTTGATATTTAGATACGACTTCAAAGCCACGATTTTTCTTCATTTTATCTCCTTTAAAACATTAATATTTATTTTACAATAGATTACGAAGATTCAGAAATCTTCTATATGATTAAATACGTAAAAATAAGTTATTTTAAAAGGAAAAAACTATGTTCGATATTAATAATTCCCATCAAGCCTTTCAAGTTAACGACGATAATAATCGCCTAATCTGCCGGTGGTCAATGGACAAAATTAACCGACAAACTGGACCAATCTGGGTAATGAATCACTTATTTATTAACCCCGATGTAAATAGTAAGCAAATTTTACACGATCAGATGAAAGTAGTAATGAAAATTGCTCAAAAGTCCCAAATACCAGTGTGGCCACTTGACCCGCAAGTCATCGCCTATTTTAGCCAACATTCAGAATTTGACAAAATTTGGTATCACAAGCCTTATAGCAAATAATTATCAAACTTTCTATATTAGACTACTCTCGTGCATTAGGCTAAAATAGAAGTAATTAACTTTAAGGAGGAAACATTTTATGACAAAAGAAATCACAAATGAAGCCATTGCTAATTTTGCTGCTGATTTAAACAAGCACCCTGGCATTAACATTGCTAGCCGGGCTGCCCAACAAAATGGCATTTACAAGGCTAGTCAAAATTTGCAATCAAAGATTGACCTCGAGCCAACTTTTTCTATCGAAATTGACACAGGTAAACCCGCTGACCAAAAACAATCAGGTCGCTGCTGGATGTTTTCAGCTTTAAATACCATGCGTCACCCTTTACAAAAAGAATACAAAGTTAAAGACTTTGAATTATCCCAAAATTACACTAACTTCTGGGACAAATTCGAAAAGTCTAACTGGTTCTTTGAAAACGTAATTGCTACTGCCGATAAACCTTTAGGAGACCGGAAAGTTAGCTTCTTGTTTGCAACTCCACAACAAGATGGTGGGCAATGGGATATGCTATGCGGTTTAATCGAAAAGTACGGTATTGTACCTAAAGCAGTTTATCCCGAAACAGCTAATGCCACTAGTTCAAGTGCCTTGAATGACACTTTGAATACTCTTTTACGTAAAGATGGGTTAGCTTTGCGCGCGATGATTAATAGTGGTAAAACCGAAAATGAAGTTACTGCTCGCAAGAATGAATTTTTGAATGATATTTTCAGAGTTCTTGTTATTTCATTAGGAATACCACCAAAGAAATTTGACTTTGAATACAAAGATGATGATGGCAACTATCACCGCGAAGCAGATCTTACACCAAAAGAATTCTTCGATAAGTATGTCGGTATGAATCTTGAAGACCACGTATCAATTATTAATTCGCCAACTGCTGATAAGCCATATCATAAAGTCTTTTCTGTTGAATACCTTGGCAATATTGTCGGCGGTCGCCAAGTAAGGCACATGAACTTAGAAATTTCTGAAATGAAAGATTTAATCATCCAACAGTTAAAGGGTGGCGAAGTTGTTTGGTTTGGCTCAAATGTGGGCAAAGATTCCGAAAGACAACTAGGCTTGCTTGATACCAAGATTTACCAGCGCGATGAATTATTTGATATTGATATGTCAATGTCAAAGGGCGACAAACTTGATTCTGGCGAAAGCATGATGGATCATGCCATGGTGATTACTGGAGTTGATTTAGTTGAAGGAAAACCAACTAAATGGAAAATTGAAAACTCTTGGGGTGAAAAGCCGGGCTTTAAAGGTTACTTTGTAATGAGTGATGCTTGGTTTGATGCTTTTGTATACCAAGCGGTGATTAACAAAAAGTTTCTCTCTGATACTTTAAAGACCGAGTTTGCTGAGGGGGCTAAAGATCCTATTCAACTTTTGCCATGGGATCCAATGGGCGCCTTGGCGAGATAATTATTTTAGCAACAATAAGTAACGGGTAGTAGACCTTAGAGTTGTCTACTGCCTTTTTATAATCCTAATTAAACAAAAAAGGTGCTCAAGCTTTATGCTTGAGCACCTTTTATAAAATCATTATTATTGTTGCCTAACAACAAACTTCTACCAGAATTTCCTTAAACTTTAATTTAAGAAAATTAGGCAAAACTTGCAGGTATAAGTGAAAAAATATCACTTAATTGTTAGTTAGTAAGTATCTTGACAAAATCTTAAGTTTATTGAAGTCCTGTGGATAAAGTCCAAGTTAATGAAGTCGTATAAGTTCCTGCATCAACACTGGCAGTGGTTGGTAAAGTCAACTTGATATCACTTGGATCCCAAGCAAAAACGGCTGCTCCAACACCAGTAGCAGTTGATGGTGCGTTCCCAACCTGAACTGCAGTACTATTGGTATCTAAATTAACCGTAAAACTTTTATTCACACTATTGAGATCAACCAGATCAGCGGGAGAATTATAATTTCCATCATCTATATTTCCTGTTAATCGCATAGCATCTCGTGTTTGGCCAACTACAGTATTGTTAAAACCTAGCGTGGCGCCACTAATTGTTTTGGCACTAGCACCACTGCCAGTAGTCAGCGGACCATCGGCTTTAACACTTAACTGCCAATCTCCTGCATGATCATCATTCTTGTCACCAGGTTCTACGCCTGAACGGTTCTGTTGCTTATCAACCACTGTCACCCAAGTCTTACCAATAACATTAATTAACTCAGGCTCAGTGGTAGAAAGCTTCGGGGTCTTATTAGCTCCCCCGTCATATCCAGGATATGCATCATTGCTGAGATCATTTACATTTGTACCAGTTGCGTCAAAGATAGGGTAGGTAGAGTCAAACTTACCATGACTACCAAAGTCGAGTACTTCTGGTACATGTTGCAAACGTAAATAGCCCTTGCCATCATCTGGTTTATTTTCATTACCGCCGCCGGGATTATTACCGCCGCCGCCAGGATTATTACCGCCGCCGCCAGGATTATTACCGCCGCCACCGGTACTGCCGCTTCCAAAGGTAATCCCTACTTTACTATGATTGGTATCTGGTAAGACTCTACCCTGGTTTCTAGATGCGCCATTCAGGCCTTCTTGGGTTTTAGCTTGAATAATGGCCGGGGTAGCGGCAGCTACAGTCGATAAAACTGTGGCACTTGTCATTACCATACTGGCTATTTTAGTTAATTTCATCTTGAAGTTCCTCCTTCAATACATGTTTTTCATACACAACTAATCATCTTGCAATGATTATTCCAACGATTGTT
>NZ_JBXSQM010000014.1:0-52730 GCF_057063645.1 Lactobacillus sp. X-49 | reverse complement strand
ATTAAGCGAGTTCATTGGTAACTTCTTTCTAGAATTGATTGGGTAATTACATTCTATCAAAGAAGTCCAATGGACTTTTTTCATTTTTTAATTAGGGCAAGTGTTCAACTTCATTTTACAATTTACCATTTAATTTTGTTCAAGCCAATTTTTGAAATTAATATCCATTTTTAATCCGTTGGTCGTAATTATTCTTAAGTTACATAAAATAGCATGTTAGCTAGCTTTTTAATTTTTAGATTTTATGGAAAATATTACGTTAGTAGCAAAAATAAATTGGAGCATAAGCTCCACTGGTCCGTAATTTATCAAGTTGCAATCACTAAAACTAAATATAAATGACAAAAAATAAATATATGTGTTTACTTTTAATTTTTATAGCGTATAATTATCATAAAAATATAATTAATCAGAGCTATTAAAGGAGAAAATCATGAGTTTTGAACAAATGTTACAGAAAAAAGTAGAGAACATGGATATAGATGATGAGGAATTAGTTGTTTACTCCTGGTCTACAGGTAGTTGTCCTTGTCGAATAGGTTAATTTTTATAATATATAATTGTCATAAAAATATAATTACCACATGTGCCGTACAAAAAATTCGACACATGTTTTTTTAAAAGAAAATAAAAATGAATATACTTATCAAAAAACTGAATCCAAACAAGCATAATTATTATTTTTGTAAAAATAATAATAATTCTGTTGGCTGTTTCATCAATTTAGCTGTATATCAACAAAAATTTCGTTGCCTTATTAGACGAAAAGGAATGTTTACAAACATTTTTTTTGAAGATACCAAAAAATATCCTGAACAGGGGTGGAAAATACATGTATCAACCGATATTTATAATTCTAGTGAAATTTTGTCTTTAGTTTCTTCATACTTAGGTAAAAGAAAGATAATGTTTAAATTTATTACCAATATGACAGAATTGCTAAAAACCACAAGAAAAGATTTCCCTAAAATGCAATTTGGTAAATATATTACTATATATACCTGTGATCAAACTACAACAAAAAGAGTAGGAGAAGATTTATCACAAATTCTTAAACATTTTAAAGGGATAAAGGTATTGACAGATAAAAACTTTCCCAGTTCTAATATTGTTTCTTATCGTTATGGTGTGATAGTTCCTAAATGGAAAATAAATGGATATAATGAACACTTTTATATGATAAAAGATGGCATGGATAATAATATAAGTGATAGTAGAAAAAATTATTTTTATTTACCGTTAGGAGTAAAGGATATTTATCCTAATAATAGTAGCAGTAAAAATAGTTTATTTGATAATTTCAAAATACTGGATATAAGTAGAAACAACAATGAAGGAATAACTTTAGTTGGTGAAATCGGTTCAGAGAACAAAATAAATGTTATCCTTAAAGAGGGAAAACGTCTATCCGTTCTATTAGACGAAAAAATCTCAGTAGATGGTTTTTATTATAAGAAGAATGAAGCAAGGGTTTTAAAAGAATTTATTAATTATAATTTTGTTCCTAAACTTGTAGATCATCAAATAATTGATGGAAATTATTATTTAATAGAAACTAAAATGCCTGGAATATCTCTTAAAAAATTCGGACCAACCAATCCTATTTTGAAAAGTCATTATACTATCTTAGAAGTAAAAAATTATTTATTAGATGTTTTTATTATTTCTGAAAGTATAATAGAAATATTAATGATATTTTTAAATCATAATAAAATAATTAGTGATGTATCACCTGATAATTTTCTTTATGATATTAAAAGGAAGTCTTTATCTGTAGTAGATTTAGAATCTGTACAAAAAATTGGAGTAATTAATGTCCCATTATTGAGAACTACTGGATTTTTCAACCCTAAAACTCCAATAGGATCTATAGAAAGTGATATTAGTGGTATTGGATTGACGCTATTCTATCTTTTCTTTTCTAAAAGTATAGAGATAGAAACAAGATCAGAAGATATAAAAGTTGACATTGATTATGCTCAAAAAATTTATAATCAAAAGGATATTAAAGAACTTCTTACAATAATAAGGTTAATGATTTTTTTCCCTGAAAAAATTAAACTAAAAAGTACACTAAATCATATAAAAAAACTTTACACCAATTTTGTTAATAGTGAAGATTTCGAAATAAATTTACAACCTTCTATTGAAAAAAGTAAACTAAAGAAAGAGGTTAATGATACTTTTAATACATTAGTTAAACAGATAGAAAACAAGTGTAATGACAATTATACTTTTGTTAAAAAGCATCTAACCCCTTATTATGAGAATGAATTTTCTTATTCATATGGACTTGCTGGTATAGAAAGTGTTCTTGAAAATATAACTAAAAAGAGCAAATATAAGATACTTTTTTATAAAGACTTTAAAAATTATGATTACTCTGACAAATTGTCTTTAACGCTTAGTGGGGGGTTAGCAGGAGTTTTATATGCTTTACCATCATCACCTTGCAAAAACAAAATAATTACAAAGTTAGTTAGTTATATTAACCAATTTAAAGATATAAATTTTGGATTATTTAATGGCTATGCAGGAATAGGCCTTTCTTTATTGCATAATTCCAAATTAACTCCTGCAATTCAAGCCTCACTTTCGGATTTTTCCAAAAAACTATTAAATAAACAAATTATTTTGAATTATAATTATGCAGGGTTAGCACAAGGTGGAGCAGGTATAGCATATTATTTGTTACGATATGAACAAAAATTAAACTCTCACGAATATGATGATGCGATTTATAGTTGGATTGCTCATGATTTTGCCTTGGCAATACGTGATGAAAATAATGATTTCATTGGTCTTCCAGAAAAGAAAGAGGGAACTATAGAATATCCTTACTTAGCATATGGTACTGTAGGATTATTAAGAGTCTGTTTAGAAACTTATGATTACTGTAATAATCTGCGTCCAAGTCTTAAAAATAAGATAAAAGAAATGGCAATGAGCTTAGACTTGCCTTATACGGTATACTATGGATATTTTCTTGGAACCACAGGTATTATTGATACGCTGATTGAGTATAATAAAAGCTTTCCTTCATTAAAAGGGGAACAGATTATCGATCGACTATTGTCTTATGTTATGTTACATAAATTCAAGTCAAAATCTGGAGACATATTGTTTTTATCTGACCAATTACAGGGTGTTGGTACGGATTTGGGAGCTGGACTTATTGGTATAACAAAAGTCTTAGGAAAACATTGTAATAATTTAGAATATGATAGTTTATGGAGGGTTCCATAATGTCTTTAAAAAAATTATTTTCGTTTATTCCAAAATGGTTATTATTCTTACTTTTTATCACTTTATTAGTTAGCTCATTTGAAGGGGTTGTCAATTCTGCAATCATTGGGTACTTACCGGTTTTCAATCAAAAAAGCTCAGTGACTGAGTTTATTAAGTTCGTCATAGTTTCAGTGATTGCTTATATAATTATTTATTCTTCAGTTTGGCTATTTTCTAAAATTCAAAATAAAATTGTTTATATAATTAACACCAAATTGAAAGCAGAATATATTGAAAAAGCAACTTTTCAAAGAATTGATACTAATAAAGAGATTTCGACTTTAATTAATGATTTCAAGTTAATTGAAACTAATTATTTTACTTTAATCGTTCAGATTATCTCTGATATTTGTATGTCTTTAGTTTCAACGCTTTTTATTTTAAAGCTTAACTTTCTTCTGGGTATTGTCTTTATTCTTTTTGCCATTCCACAAGTATTTATTCCTAATATTTACCAATCCTTTTTAACTAGGCGCTCTACCACTTGGTCTAAGAATAATAGTGAGTTTGTTAAAAAATTACGTGACTTAATGGGTGGTAGAGATATATTGTTGCGCTATCATGCTTTCACCCCCGCCTATAAAAAAATCAAGCAACAGTTATTTTTGACTGAAGCTTCATATCAGGCCCTAAATGATTCGAAAATTAGTGCAAAATTGGTTTCATGGTTGTGGTCCCTTATTTCTTTATTTGTACCAATTAGCGTAGGATTTTATTTGATGGTTAATCATCAAGGGATCACTGCTGCGACTATTTTAGCTATCTACTTAGCCAGCAACCAAGTAATGATGCCACTAAGAGAAGCAATTGATGATTTTGCTTCTGTAAAAACCACTAGTTCGTTACGCCAAGAAATCGAAAATATTTTTGAAAAAGACAGTAACCTTGATAGTCATAATAAAACAGTTGTTGATAAACCGGCGGTTTTGCAACAGATTTTAGGAAAACAGCTTAGCTTTTCCTTTGGCAACAAACAAATTCTTAAAAATACTTCGTTTACTATTAAGCACAATGATAAAATCCTTCTAACCGGTGCCTCAGGAATGGGAAAGAGTACGATTTTTAATTTATTGATGGGAACACTTCTACCAACAGATGGTCAGCTTGTTTATCAAGTTAATGGGCAGTATCAAAGTCAAGTTGATCCAAATATGTTTGCACTAATTCAACAAGATCCATATATTTTTAATGAAACTATTCGCTTTAATCTAGGCTTGGGACTTAATTTCTCTGATGATATACTACTTAATTCATTAAAAGAAGTTGGCCTTGATCAGGAATTAGGTAATGCCCCCTTAGATTATCTATGTGAAAATGGTGGTAGCAATCTTTCTGGAGGACAACGTGCGCGTTTAGAAATTGCTCGTGCACTTGTGTTTAATCGGCAGGTGATTTTAGCGGATGAAATTGATGCTAATTTAGATCCCCAAAATGTCCTTCAAATCGAGAACTTGCTTACTAACATTAATAAAACAGTTATTATGATTTCACATCATATGGACTCTAAGCATGCAAAACAGCTTAAGCTTCAGCATTGGAATTTAGACAATGGAAAATTAGATATTGAAAATTACCAAGCTCGTTAATATTCATAATTAACAAAATTTGTAACCTAAGTATGTAGTGTAAGTTAACTGGTTGTAACATGTACTAGGCAAATGTAACAGATATAGGATATTACCCAAAAGCAAAAAAAATAAAGTGATACGAACTATTTTAATTTTTATAAACCAAATATATATGTTTTTATAGGAACGATCAAAGTTTATATTTTTTATAATATATTGCGTCTCAGGAGAAAATAATACTTTTGATTAATAAATATAGAAGGCAAATCTCAGCTTTAGAGGTTTGCCTTTTATTAGTATGTAATAATCTATGAATCGCATTATCATTAAGAATGTAATTTGGCATTTTTGGCAACTCATTTTCGTGTTGCACTACATACTTCTTAATGGTTTCTAAGTAAACTATATTTTGCAAAAAAATCTAAAAAATGTATAATAAAATTATTCCTTTTTGAATCTTTACTTTATATTAAAAAGCCGTCTAGAAATTAATCTAGGTGGCTTTTTGATTGTGTTTAAATATTTTTTTAGAAATTTCATCAACATTAACCCGTAGATCAATGGGTAATGGTAAAGTTTTTGCATCTTAAAATGAGGGCAGCTTTTTGGTGCAAAAAAATGTTAAAAAGAATAATTAAATTAAAAGGGCTGACTCCGATAGAATATCGAAAATCAGTCCTAAGTTAAACAATCTGTCTATAAAGTTCTAATTACCTAAGTAGCATTGCATCATCTTCCAATTCAGTACCGACTTGCTTTTGAAATAGTTCCATTAATTTAGTTACTGTTAAATTTTTCTTTTCTTTTCCAGCTAAATTTAAAGCGACACGACCTTGATGAAGCATGATTAACCGGTTACCATAATGAATAGCATCTTCCATGTTGTGAGTAACCATGAAAGCTGTTAACTTTTGCTTACTAATCAATTTTTGAGTTAATTCCATTACAGTAATGGAAGTTTTGGGATCTAAGGCTGCAGTATGCTCATCAAGTAAAATTAAATCAGGGCGCTTTAATGTTGCCATTAATAATGTAATTGCTTGTCTTTGACCTCCTGATAGCAAACCTATTTCGGTTTCCAAACGATTTTCTAAGTTTAAATTGAGTTGGGCTAATTGTTTTTTAAAAAATTGCCGATCGTGTTTTTTAACGCCGCTACGAAAACCACGATGTTGACCACGTTTCATTGCAAGTGCCAAGTTTTCTTCTACAGTTAGTCTCACAGCGGTTCCCATTTTAGGATCTTGAAAAACACGACTGATCTTTTTGGCGCGCTTTGTTACAGGCAACTTACTGATATCAGTATTATTTAAAATGATTTGTCCCTCTTGAACGGGAATTGTGCCAGCAATGCTATTTAATAAGGTTGATTTACCAGCACCGTTACTACCGATAATAGTCACGAAATCGCCCGCCTCTAGTTCAAGATCAATTCCTCTTAAGACACGATTTTCATTAACTGTCCCTTGCTCAAAGGTTTGATGAAGATTATTAATTGATAATACTTTAGGCATTTTATTTCCTTCCCTTTAAATTGTGTGGTAAATGAAAATTAGGCAGTATCAAACAAACAACCAGAACTAGTGCAGAAGCCAGTTTAGCATCGGATGGTTCAACATTCATTTGAAAGACTAGAGCTAATATTAACCGATAAATAATAGCACCTAAGACTAGGGTCAGTAATCTGGCTCCAATTGATAAGTGGCGAATTAAAACTTCTGCAATAATAATAGCGGCTAATCCAATAACAATTGTACCTACGCCAGAATTAAGATCAGCAAAGCCATTATTTTGTGCTAAGAGTCCACCTGAGAGAGCAATACAGGCATTGGAGATCATATAACCAAGAATTTTCATTGCTTGAGTATTGATTCCATTAGCAGCACTCATTTCGGAATTATCGCCAGTTGCCCGCATTGCCAAACCAATTTCGGTTTTAAAAAAGACGACTAATAGTCCAATAGCTAATAAGGCAATAAATAACCCCATTATAATGACGGCATTATTACGTGATAAACCCCAATTTTGGGCAATTGTAAAAATTGTTTGTTTACCTAAAAGTGAAACATTGGCTGCGTTATTCATTACTCGCGAAGTAATGGAGTACAACCCGGTCATTGTGATAATTCCTGCTAGTAATGATGGAATTTTTAACTTGGTGTTTAAAAATCCTGTGACAAAACCGGCAATTAAGCCCCCGCCAAATGCAGCTAGGGTAGCTAAGATCGGATTAATACCTTGAATTAAGCACATTGTGGTAATAGCACCACCTAAAGGAAAACTTCCCTCAGCAGTCATATCGGCTAGATCTAAGATTCGAAAAGTTAAATAAACTCCGATTGCCATTAATGACCATAGCAATCCTTGTGAGGTAGCTGAAAGAAATAGATCCCAAAAAGTATTCATCATAATTAACGTTCACGTTACCTTTCTATCTTATTTGGGTGCCTTAATTGAGTGGGGGTTAATGTCTAAAGCTTTGGCCATTTCTTTATTAACGACTAATTTTAATTGATTTGCTTTTTCAACAGGCATCTCAGCTGGATTAGCTTTACCATCTAAAATTTTGGCCGCCATTTTTCCAGTTTGCTTTCCTAGTTCTTCATAGTCAATACCAATCGAGGCTAAACCACCAGTCTTAATTTGGTCAGTTGAACCAGCTACTAATGGGATCTTCTTTTCTTTGACGACTTTGCCAATAATTGAGGCTGCTGAGGCAAAAGTATTATCAGTTGGAACGTAAATTCCCTGAACCTTTTCTGCAAGTGTTTCCGTAACTTGTTGAACGTCATTTGTCGTATTAGCCGTTTTAACTAAGACTTTTACACCAGCTTTCTTTAAAGCAGCGATAGCTAAATCGGCTTGAATTTTAGAATTTGCTTCTCCGGCATTGTACATAACACCGATTGTTTTTGCCTTTGGAACAATTGATAGAAGTAAACTGATTTGTTTATCAATTGAAACCATATCTGTCGTTCCTGTAATATTGCGACCGGGTTTTTTGTTTGAGTTGACTAGTTTAGCTGCTTTTAAATCTGTAACTGCAGTAACCACGGTTGGAATATCTTGAGTAGCACTAGCAATACTTTGAGCAGCCGGTGTAGCAATTCCTAGTATTAAATCGGATTTTTCGTTAACTAATTTTTCGCTCATACTTTTTAAATTATCTTGACTATTTTGCGCGTTTTGGTAATCAATTTTAAGATTTTTGCCTTCCGTGTAGCCACCTTCTTTTAGTCCTTCTTTAAAACCTTGGTAGGCTTTATCTAAAGAAGGATGCTGTACAACTTGTAAAACCCCAACATGCTTTACGCTTGCGGTGCTATTAGCTTTTTTGTTACTACAACCACCTAATACTAATAAGCTGGCTAAACTAATACCTGCAATTAATTTTTTAATATTCATCGTGTTTCCTCCATATTCTGTAACGACAAAAATACCCACTCATTTCTGAGTGGGTACACAAATTGATATTAAACAATAATTGCGGTTAACCACTCAGATACTATGTGGCTAACCGTAATTTAAAGGGCTTTAGCCATCATAGATAAATTCAAACTAGAATATGTTCGAATTCATCTATGATGAACCCAAACTTTATCTAAAATAGCTAAAGTAATAGCGGTTATTCAGTTGTAAGTTAGGTTTTAAATTGATATTCATTAAAATTTACCTCCAACCTTAATGAAAAGATTATAAAATATGAAAAAGATAATGTCAAGCTGTATTTTAAATAAATATTTCTTCCATAGTACTGTTAAAAGCAACTCAAGAAATCGAATTCACAAATTAACTATAATTGAATATAATTGAGTCTAAAGCTATACATAGTTGAGGAGAGTAAAAACATGAGGACGGCGCAAAAGATAGTTTTAAACAAAATAGAAGAATTAGCTGATGACGAAGAAATTTGTACAAGTGACTTAGCAAGAAAACTAAATCTATCTAGATCTGTCGTCAGTCATTACCTTAATCAGCTTGTTAAAGAAAATAAGGTTCAAAAAATCGAAGAGCGACCTGTAAAATGGCGAAAAATTTCTGTTGGTGACACTACTCCAACAGCTACTGGTGTTTTTAAAAATGTGATAGGAAATCATGGATCATTAAAGAAAATTATCAATCAGTTATGTGCAGCAGCTATTTATCCTCCTAATGGACTAAATGTTTTGATTACAGGGAAATCGGGTTCTGGTAAAAGCTTTTTAGCTAATAAGTTATATGATTATGCTAAAAGTAAAGGTGCTATTTCCGATAAGTCGCCATATATTGTTTTAAATTGTGCTAATTACGCTAATAATCCGGAATTAATTTCCAGTATGCTATTTGGTTATGTGAGGGGAGCTTTTACAGGTGCAGATTCTGAAAAAAATGGTCTACTTAAAGAAGCTGATAATGGTTATCTTTTCTTAGATGAAGTTCATCGGTTAAATAGTGAAAATCAAGAAAAATTATTTAACTTTATTGATTCAGGACAGTTTTATAAAGTAGGAGACAATGTTCATCCAATTAAAGCTAATGTTCGGCTAATAATGGCAACTACAGAAAAACCAGAAAATGTTTTACTTGATACTTTTTTACGCAGAGTACCGGTCCAGGTTAAACTACCAAATCTGATTTCAAGGCCAGTTGACGAGCGATTAGAACTTTTAAATGAACTATTTTATACAGAAGCACAGCGACTTAGCAAAAAGATAGTGGTAGATAAAGAAGTTGTTTCTGCATTAATGCAAATTGATCATGCAGGAAATATTGGTTATTTAAAAAATGTTATTAAAGTTTCATGCGCCACAGCATATCATGATTGGTCCAATTATGATATTATAAACTTAACATTAAAAGATGTGGTATTAAATAATTTGCAACCATTTAAGGATTACGGAACAATTACTGTTAATCCTAGACAAGAACCAATTTTTACATCAAACATTAGTTTAAGCCAAGAACTAATGTTTATTAATAATTCCTTGAAAGACTTAAGTACAAATTATTCTAAGGATAATCTAACTAGGTGTAAGCTACAGATTCAAAATATTAGTAAATTTATTATAAGGGATGGATCAATAACTGGATTACATTTACAGCATAAAAGAGTTTTTGAAAAAGTAATTAAAAAACAGTTTGGTTTAAAAACGGCAGATTACTTAGAGACAATTATATATGAACTTTATGAGCATCATTTTACACCAATTTGTAACAGTACTAAATTACGTACAATTATCTTAAATCATTTTCCACGAGCCTTTCATGTGGCCAAGAATTTTTATAATATGCTTCCAATTTTAGATATACAAAGTCATAAAGGATTAACAAATATTTTGGCTATTTTACTAAGTGATTATGTGGATGAGCAAATTCAATTACGTGGATTAATGGTAGCTCATGGTGAAAATACAGCCACCAGTATTCAAACTGTTGTTAATTCACTTTGTAATAATTATCTATTCGATGCAATTGATATGCCGATAGAAGCTAACATTGCATCGATTATCGAAGAGACAAAAAAATTGATTGCTAGTTATAATACATCTAATGGTTTTATTTTAATGGTTGATATGGGGTCATTAAGTCAGCTTTATACCCAAATTAGTTCACAATTAAATGGCGATTTACTAGTAGTTAATAATTTAACAACCTTGACGGCTCTTGACTTAGCTCTAAAAATGAAACAAAATCTATCATTTAAGCAAATAGCGCAGGAAGCAGAAAAAGATTATCAGATCAATACTAAATATTATGAAGGATTTTCTCAATCAACCAATATTCTGGTTTCTTGTATTTCTGGTTTAGGAATTGCAGAAAAGATTAGCGATATTATGCAGAAATATTTACCAGATAATATTATGGTTATCCCAATTGGCTATAATAAGTTAAAAGAAAAAATATCTAGTAAAAGTTGGTCGTATTTTAAACAGACATTATTTGTTTTAACAACGATTGATATTAGCGAAAAAGTCGAATTTAACCATATGAATCTTTATAATATATTGGATTCTACGGGGGAGAATAAACTAAATCATTGGTTAGCCCCATACTTAACCAAGAAACAATTGATAAGTTTTAATGATCAATTATTGCGTTTCTTTTCTAAAGAAGGAATTTCTGAACGTTTAAGTTTTTTGAACCCAGAGGTGGTATTAAAAGAAGTAGAAACAATTAATAAAAAATACGAAGATTTTTACAATTTAAAATTAGATGGCAAAGTTAAATTGAATCTTTATATGCATATAGCATTAATGATTGAACGTACAATGATGCGCAAGAGTAATTCAAGTATAGTTCAACCAAAAACAGAGAAAGAAAAAATCTTTTTTAAGGTTACACGTAGTATTTTTCAACCAGTTGAGTTAAAGTACAATATCCAAATATCATATTATGAAATATCGCTTTTATACGAATTGTTTAAACAGTTTATATAGGAATGTTTAACCATAAAAAAAGAAGTGTTTAAAAAATAAACACTTCTTTTTTTATACCAATAGACATGTATTTTTAGCAGTTGGCATGATTATTGCTAATAAAGAAATGAAACACAAAGATACAAAAGGAGAGAATATGACAGAAATATTAGTAGCAAGCCATGGCCACTTTGCTAGTGGTTTAAAAAATTCAATTGAAATTTTAACGGGCATGGGAGATAAGATACAGACAATTGATGCATATGTCGATCAGTCAGATTATACAAAGCAAATTATAAGATTTATTGAAAATGCACAGCACCCAGCAGTTATTTTCACAGATTTAAAGGGAGGAAGTGTTAATCAAAAAGTAGTCTTAGAAGCAGTTAATAAAAAAAATATTTTTGTAGTAACTCAAACTAATCTTGCGATCGTAATGGCAGTTTTACTTGATAATGAGAAATTAACCAGAGATCACATACAGGATTTAATTAATCAAAGCCAAGTAGAATTATGTCAAATTGATGATAGTCAAACTGAATCGAATGATGCAGATGGAGATTTTTTTGAATAGGGAGAAGAAAAATGATTGCACAATTAAGAGTAGACGACCGTTTAATTCATGGTCAGGTTGCACTAGTGTGGACCAAAGAATTAAATACGCCAGGAATTGTTGTTGCAAATGATAATGCGGCAAATAATACCATGGTTCAAATGACTTTGAAAATGGCTACTCCTACGGGAAAGAAGTTATTGATTCGAACAGTTGATGATGCAATTAAGGTGTTCAATAATCCTAAGGGAAGTGATATGAGAATTTTTGCGTTAACTAATAACATTGAAGATGCACTTAAAATTGCTAAAAATGTTAAAGAAATTGATGGAATTAATGTTGCCAATGTAGGTCGTTTTGCTAATGATGCAAATAAAGGAGTTCAGTTATCATCCACTTTGATGCTATCTGAACAAGAATTAACTTCATTAAAGGAATTAGCTGAATTAGATATTCCAGTATTTAATCAAGTTGTTCCTAGTAACGTAAAAACACCAATTAAGTCTTTATTGAAAGGAAAATAATTACTGTAAAGGAGGATAACTATGATACAAACAGCTTTTTTGGCAGCGTTATGTGTATTTGTCTGTCTCGGTGGTAATTGGCTCTGGGGTCAGACAATGATAGAACGTCCATTAATTGTCGGTACAATTACCGGTTTAATTATGGGTAATATGCAAACTGGTATTTTAATTGGCGCTTCTCTTGAAGCTATTTTTATGGGAGCGGTTGATATTGGTGGGGCACTTTCGGCTGAACCAGTTACAGCTACCGTCTTAGCAACGACTTTTGCTATTACTTTAGGAGTAAATACAAAAGCGGCGCTTGCATTGGCTGTTCCAATTGGCGTATTTGCTGCATTTATTTTGATGTTCATGAAAAACGTTGTTATGAACATCTTTGCTCCAATGGTTGATAAAGTAGCCAATGATGATAATGTCAAAGGTTTGACCTGGCTCCATTTTGGCATGTGGTTTTTAAATTATTTTGTTTTTTCGTTAGTAACTTTTTTTGCTGTTTTAGCTGGTGCTCGTCCTGTTCAGCAGTTAGTTGCACGAATCCCAGCTAATCTTATGTCTGGATTAGCTGCAACAGGTGGTCTTCTTCCAGCTGTTGGTTTTGCTATTTTGATGAGGATGTTATGGAGTAAGCAGTTATCCCCATATTACTTTTTAGGATTTGTTTTAGCAGCCTATTTAAATCTTCCATCTGTAGCAGTAGCAGCTGTGGGTATTATTATCGTTGCTATTCAATGGATGCGTGATAAACAACTAATGGATCTAGAAAATAGGCAGAAGCAAACCTTGGCTAAATCTGATGCGATAATTGCAAACAATAATTCTGAAACAACAGCAACGCAAGAAGAGGAGGACTTTTTCTCATGAAATTAACTAAAAGCGTTTCACCTCAAGACAAAAAGATTATTAATCGTATTTTTTGGAGATCATTTACGGTATTTGCAAGTCGAGTAGGTGCAACAAAAGCACATGCACCGGGATTCATGTATTCAATCATGCCAGCACTGGATAAATATTATGAAAAAGATAAAGCTGGACATCGTGAAGCTATGATGAGACATACTACTTGGTATAACATTACTCAGAATGTTGGTACGTTCGTAATGGGACTTGTTGCTTCGATGGAAAAGAAAACGGCTCAGGATCCGAACTTTGATCCTGAAACAACGGTTGCTATTAAAACTTCTTTAATGGGACCACTGTCTGGAATTGGCGATTCAATTTTTTGGGGTGTTCTACGTGTAATTGCTGCTGGTATAGGTATTAGCTTAGCCAGTCAAGGTTCAGTTTTGGGTCCCTTGTTATTTTTGATTATTTATAATGTTCCATCCATTTTGGCACGTTATTATCTTACTTACATGGGGTTTACGCTGGGCGACACTTTTATTCAAGACATGTATAAAAGTGGAAGTATGCAATTATTGAATAAAGCTGCGTCAACATTGGGATTAATGATGATTGGTTGTATGACAGCAACAATGGTTCAATTTAAATCAAAACTGAGTATTCCAATTACTGGTGGTAAACCGATTTTGATTCAAACTTATTTTGATCAGTTATGGAAGGGACTAATTCCTTTACTTTTAACGCTCTGCTGCTACTGGTTACTATCGAAAAAAGTTAATGTTAATTGGATTTTACTTGGTGTTTTAATTTTAGCAATTATTTTAGGATTAATAGGAGTGGTTTGAGTGAATGTTGCGGTAACACTACCAGAAATTATTATCAGACTATTACTATCCGTGATAACTGCAAGTGTTATCGGTTTTGATCGTGAACATAAAAATAGACCTGCTGGAATCAAGACACATGTTCTAGTTTGTGTTGGTGCATGTATAATTGCTCTAATTCAGAAAAAAATTGGATTTGATGCCTTACAAATTGCTCTAGCAAAGCCTAGATTAGCAGGAGTTGTTCGGGCCGATGAAGCAAGATTAATTGCACAAGTTGTTTCAGGAATTGGATTTCTAGGAGCAGGAACAATTTTGGTTCAACATCGAACAATTTTGGGTTTAACAACAGCGGCTAGTTTATGGGCAGTTGCTGGTGTTGGATTAGCTTTTGGAATGGGGGACTACAGTATCGGAATTGCCGGTTCAATAGTCGTTATTGTTGTTTTAGTTTTTTCAAAAAAATTGATTAATATTCATCCTATGAAAAAGCTGGAAATAAAGTACAAACATAAAGTTGAAACAAAAGAATTCATTAACGATTACTTTACTAAGCAAGGTATCACTGTGGTAAACGTTGATTTTAAAGTAAGGCAGGCAATGAATAATATCGTTTATGTTAATATATATGATATTGAGATGCCACGGTCAATTGATTATGCAAGTGTAATCGAAGATCTTTCCATGAATAAAAATGTGGTAGAAGTTCAGCTAGTAAGTATTTGATTTATAGGAGATAAGGTGATGTATCAAAAGCCTAAAATGGTTTTAAAGCCGCAGGAACAACTAGTAACACGACTTTTCTTGTCACCTAAGTTAAAACAAAATTTAAAAGTCTTATCATATAGTAGGCGTGATTTAGTAAACGCCATGAAGGATTTATGTATTAGCAATCCCTTTGTTAGTTTACGTGGAGCAAAGGACGAAATGAAAAATTTAGATTGGATTAGATCACCTGTAAAAGAGAACTTAATTGATCATTTGCTTTGGCAAGTAAATTTGAATAACTGGAAAAGTAAGGATAAGCAAGCCGTTAAGTTACTAATTTATAATCTAGATCAGGATGGTTATTTGCGAATTTCTCTGAGCGAGATCGCAAGAATGAATGAATTTTCATTACCAGAATTAGAAAAAGCTCGCACATTGTTACAAACACTTGATCCGCTAGGAATTGGTGCAACCAACCTCAGTGAATGTTTATTAATCCAAGCACTTGAAATTAATGATTTTAATCCCATAGCTTTGCAAATTTTACGTAATAATCAACTACAATTACTAGCCAGTCCTGAAAAATGGAACTGCTCTGCTTTTTCTCGTATTGAACTAACTAATGCATTGACTAGTATTCAGTCTCTAAACCCGATTCCTGCTAGTGAGTATGTGAATAATGATAATTCTCAATACTTAGTACCTGATTTAATTTATAAAGTGGAAGATGGCCGTTTAACTATTGAAAGTGCTCAGTCGCAATTGCCAGAATTATTGTTTGACGAAAAGGCATTTATTATAATGCAGTCACAGTCTGGTGAAAAGGAATATTTTTCTGCGCAAAAGCGACAATATCTGGAAATGAAACATGCTATTGAAGAAAGGCAGCGGACCATCATAAGACTAGGACAATGTGTTGGACAATACCAACATAAGTTTTTATTAACCTTGCATAAACAAGACTTAAAGCCATTGAGTCTAAGAGAAGTTTCCCAAGCCTTAGGATTAGCTCAAAGTACAATAAGTAGGGCAATTAAGGATAAATATCTTCAGTGTCAAAATCAAATTTTTAGTTTAAAATTACTTTTTCCACGTTCAGTTACTGAAAATATATCTCAAGAACAGATAGAGTATAATCTAATCAAAATATTTAAAAATGAAAATCCCCAAAATCCTTTAAGTGATCAACAAATAGTGGATCTTTTTAACAAGCAAGATGTCCATCTGAGCCGGCGTGTAATTTCAAAGTATCGCCAAAAGCTAGGGATTCCTAATAGTTATAATCGTAAATCCTAAAATTTTAATAATATAAAAGTGCCTGAAAAAAGAAAAGCTGACAAATCTATGTTTATTTAACAAAGATTATCAGCTTTTTATTTGTTTTTTGTACTCCCCAATTTTTATGGCAAATCATTTCCTGCAGCTAAATAAATGTCATACCAATCTTGAGCACTCAATTCAATATCGGCACCTTTTGCACTATCAATAATATGTTCTGGTGTCATGGTACCAATAATTACTTGAATATTAGCTGGATAGCGTAAAATCCAGGCGGCTGCGATTGCATTTTTAGAGCTCCCTTTTAGCTTGGCTAATTTTTCTAAGGTATCGTTAACTTGCGGAAATTTTGGATTACCAATAAAGTTACCCTCGATTTGACCGTATTGAAATGGTGACCAAGCTTGAACAGTCATTTGATGCAGTCTTGAATAGTCAAAGATACCACGATCGTGGTCAATACTACGATTGTCGGTCATATTAGTATGAATATTAAAATCAATCGGTCCAGTATGCATAACACTGAACTGTAATTGGTTGATCAGTAGTTTTTGGCTGATGCCAGCTTGTAACAAGTCAACTTGACAGGGATTGAAATTTGAAACCCCAAAATGGCGAACTTTGCCATCTTTTTGCAATTCGTCAAATGCAGCACCGACTTCTGCAGGATCCATTAGTGCATCAGGACGGTGTAAAAGTAAGCTGTCTAGGTAATCAATATTCATCCGCTTAAGTATGCCATCAACTGCATTAATAATATATTGCTTAGAAAAGTCATACCGAGTTGTTTTGTAATCAAGTGTCGGATCTTCATAAATCCCTGTCTTTGATTGAATATAAAAATCTTCTCGTTTAAGTGAGGACTTCTTTAAGGCATCTCCAAAAACTTCTTCGGACTTTCCATGACCATAAACATCGGCTGAATCAATATAATTAATGCCAACATCATGCGCTGTTTCTAAGGTCTTGACCGCGCTATCAATAGTTAATTTGTTCATCCGCATAATTCCTAGCGCAATCGCTGAACTAGTAAAACTCGTGTTACCAATCTTAATTTGTTTCATAATTTACCTCCTTTCTTAAGTATACGCCAAATTTGCTTAAATCATTTGGAAACGATTGCAAACAACTATCAAGTAAAGTAAAAATAATTGCTGTTTTTCAAAAATTAATAGTGAATGCGTTATCTTTTGGAGTTATTATAATAAAAACAAATAAATTAAATGTGTTTTTAGAAGGGGGTCTTGTAATGACTAAATTAAATGATGATTATATTTTAGGTCTCGATATCGGGACAAATTCTTGTGGTTGGGCTGTTACTGATAAAAAAAATAACTTATTGAAATTGCGCGGCAAAACTGCTTTGGGTTCGCACTTATTTGAGGAAGGTCATTCAGCAGCTGATCGGCGTGGTTTTAGAACAACCAGAAGACGACTTAAACGTAGAAAGTGGCGTTTAGGACTATTAGAAGAAATTTTTGCTGAGGAAATGGCACAAGTAGATCCGAGCTTTTTTGTACGATTACATAAATCTTGGATTTCACCATTAGATAAAATGCGTACCAAGTACCCAGCAATTGTTTTTCCAACGGCAGAGGAAGATAGCGAGTTTTATAAGAAATATCCGACGATTTATCATTTACGACATGCTTTAATGACTGAGGATAAGCGCTTTGATTTGCGTGAGATTTTCTTAGCGATTCATCATATTGTTAAATATCGTGGTAATTTCTTGCAAGACACGTCTATTAATAACTTTAATGCTTCAAAGATTGATGTGGGTCCTGTTTTAAGTGATTTAAATAATAGTTATCGTCAATTAACAGATGAGAATCTGGATTCAATTCAGTTTAAAATTGAAAATTCAGGACAAATTGAAGCTGTGATTCGCGGTCAAGATGATGAGCGTACTCTGTATAAGTCAGATAAGGTTAAGAAGATCGCACAGTTATTAGTTGATTCAAGTGACAAAGCAGCTAAGAATGTTGCTAAGCAAGTTGCCAATGCCATAATGGGTTACAAGACACAATTTGAGACAATTTTAAATAAAGAAATTGATAAAATCGATAAAGGAAGTTGGGAATTTAAACTAACCGACGCAGATGCAGATGACAAATTGGAATCGCTTTTAACTGAGCTAAATGAGCAAGAGGAAACAATTATTGCCGAAATTCGTAAGTTGTTTGGCGCAATTACATTAAGTAATATTGTCTATGAAGGGATGACCTTATCACAATCCATGGTGGAAAAATATAAACAGCATGGTAGTGATTACAAGCTACTTAAAAGTGTGGCTAAGAATCATCATGATAAGCAAAAAGCTGAAAATTTAAGGCTTGCCTATGATTTATACGTTAATTATCGTCATGGACGATTACTTGAAGCTAAAACAACATTAAAAAAATGGCATAAGGGTAGTGGTGTTTTAAGTAAAGAGGAATTTTATAAAATAGTCCAAGATAATCTCGATGATTCTGAAGCATCTATCCAAATTATCCAAGAAATTGAACAAGATAAGTTTATGCCTAAACAGCGAATTAACAGTAATGGTGTAATTCCTTATCAGCTTCATCAAATTGAGCTTGATCAAATTATTGCAATGCAGAGTAAATACTATCCATTTTTGGCTGAATTAAATCCAGTTGAAGAGCATTTAAAGCAGGCTCCTTATAAACTTGATGAGTTAGTAAGATTCAGAGTGCCATATTATGTTGGCCCAATGATCACTACTGATCAACAAAAAGAAACATCAAATAAAAATTTTGCATGGATGATTCGCAAAAGCGATGACGCGATAACACCGTGGAACTTTGAACAAGTAGTAGATACTCATCAATCGGCCAGAAAATTCATCACACGCATGACAATTAAGGATACTTATTTACTTGGTGAAGATGTTTTACCTGCTAATAGTTTGTTGTACCAAAAATATGAAGTTTTGAATGAACTTAATAATGTTAAAATCAATAAAAAACGACTTGATCCCCAACTAAAGCAGGCTATTTATAATGATTTGTTTATGCAAAACAAAATAGTTAAAGTTGAAGAATTAACTAATTATTTAAAACAAAATCAACATCTTGAATACATTGAAATTAAAGGCTTAGCCGATCCTAAAAAATTTAATTCTAGTTTATCTAGTTATCATAAGCTTAAAAAAATGAAGCTTTTTGATAAGCAACTTGATGATCCTAATTATCAAGCAGATTTTGAAAAAATAATCGAATTATCTTCGATTTTTGAAGATAAAAAGATACGTCAAGCAGAATTGCATACAATTAAGTGGTTAACAGAAGAACAAATTAAAGCTTTAGCCAATTGGCATCTAAAAGGTTGGGGGCGTTTATCAAAGAAATTATTGCAAGAACTACGTGATAGCAATAAGAAAAATATTATTGAATTGTTGTGGGCTAGTGAAAATAACTTTATGCAAATTGTTACACAGCCAGACTTTAAAGCAGCAATTACTAAAGAAAATGCCCAAGTTACTGAAGATAATGGAATTGAAGCTATTTTAGCTGATGCATATACTTCACCTGCTAATAAGAAGGCAATTAGGCAAGTAATAAAAGTAGTTGATGATGTTGTCAAAGCGGCTGATGGCAAGGCTCCGGCACAATTTGCAATTGAATTTACACGTGAGCCTGATAAAAATCCAAAGTTGTCCCAATTAAGAGGTAGTAAATTACTCAAAGCTTATCAAGATACTGCAAAGGAAATTGTAGATAAAGACCTAGTTAATTCTTTGAAGAATAACATGACTGCTCGAAAACTAGATCAAGATAAGTATTTCCTCTATTTCATGCAGGGTGGCAGGGATGCATACACTGGTAAAAAAATTAATATTGATGAAATTACATCACGATATGAAATAGATCATATTTTACCGCAGTCATTTGTCAAAGATGATTCATTAGATAATCGTGTTTTAACTTCTAAGGCACTAAATGCAGCAAAATCTGATGATGTGCCATATAAGCATTTTGCTAATAAAAGTATAGCCGATATTAATATGACCGTAGGTGAAATGTGGAAAAAATGGCAGGAAGATGGCTTAATTACTAAACGTAAGCTAGGGAACCTTTTACTAGATCCTGACCATATAAGTAAATACCAACGTTCTGGATTTATTAATAGACAATTAGTTGAAACAAGCCAAATTATTAAACTGGTTTCAGTTATATTGCAAAGCAAATATCCTGATTCTGAAATTGTTGTGGTTAAGGCCAGTTATAATTCTGCTTTACGTAAAAGGTTACAGTTATATAAGAGTAGAGCGGTTAATGATTATCATCATGCACTTGATGCTTATCTGTCAGTTATTTGCGCTAACTTCTTGTATCAAGTTTATCCAAAATTACGACCGTTCTTTGTTTATGGAAAATTCAAAAAGTTTAAAGAAAGTGAAAAAGTACAAGATGAAACTATTGAACAGGTAAAGACTTTTAGTTTCATTTGGCCATTATTGCAAAAAGATACTAAAGAGCGAAAAGCACCGGAAGAGATTCGAGAAAACAACAGCAATCAGATCGTCTTTTATAAACATCCAGATATTTTTGACAAATTACGAAAAGCTTATAATTATAAATATATGTTAGTATCACGTGAAACCACTTCAGAAGATCAAGCAATGTTTAATATGACTATTTATCCACGTGCTGAGCGCGATACTGCTAAAACTAGAAGCCTAATTCCGAAAGGTGAAGGATTAGATACTAAAATTTATGGTGGTTATAGTGGCAATACTGATGCCTACATGGCTCTTGTTAAAATTACTAGTATAAAAGATACTATCTATCGGGTAGTAGGAGTACCAATGCGCGGTCTTGCGGATCTTAAGAAGGCTAAAAAAGTTGGAAATTATAATGAGGTTCTTAAGCAAATCTTAGAGCCCTTAATAATGTATGACAAAAAAGGAAAACCTAAACGTGGTGTGGAAAACTTTACCATTCTTGATGGCCATTTATTAAATAAACAAGTAGTCATTGATGGTGATCGAAAATTTGCACTATCAAGTTCGGCATATATGTATAATGCAAAACAATTAACCTTATCGCAAGAGACAATGCGGATTGTTTCCGGCCACATTGAGAAAACTGAAGATAAAGATATGCTGTTTATATCTGCTTATGATGAAATTTTAGCAAAGGTTGATAAGTATTTGCCATTATTTGAAATAAATAGGTTCATAGAAGGTCTGCATCAAGGGCGTGAGAAATTTATTAGTCTTGAAACCAATGATAAAGAGAAAATTTTAAAAGAATTGTTGAATGGTCTACATGATAATCCAAAATTTGGAGATCTTAAATTAATTGGGATTAAAACTCCATTTGGCAAGATGCAAGTAGCAAGTGGTATCAAACTTTCACAAAATGCTAAACTGGTTTTTCAATCACCAACTGGTTTATTCGAGAAGAGAGTTAAAGTTACGGATTTATAAAGCAAAAAAAGGAACCGAAAAATCCGGTTCCTTTTTTACTTTATAAAAAAACCTCCGCTATAGAGCTGAGGCGGGACGATATAAATATCGCGTTAAAACTTACACCTAATGATGTTTGTTTGATTTTAAAATTTGGTTGTTAGATCAATGATGATCAGAAATCATCTGTCAGGAGCTACCTGACAAATAAATTATAACATTTTTAGTAAAAGATGCAAGGAGGAATTCTATGGGATGGCGTTCCGTAATTATTACCCAACATGCGAAATTAACTTATACAATGAACATGATGGTTGTACAAACGCGTGATGGTATTAATCAAATACCAATTGAGGATATTAATTTACTACTAGTCTCAACGACACAAGCAGTAATTTCAAGCGCATTGATTAGTAAACTAGCTCAAAATCAGGCAAAAGTAATCTTTGTGGATGAGAAGAGTAATCCAGTAACTGAGACAGTTGATTATTATCCGGGTGCTAGAAAAATGAAAAAATTGGTTGAACAAGTTAATTGGGATCAGGATCGCAAAGAAAAACTTTGGACAATGATTGTTAATAAAAAAATCACAAATCAGATAAAGGTTTTAGAAAATTATCACTTGAATACCCAAACTGTTTATGATGAACTGAATCAATTGGAATTAAATGATTGCAGTAATCGTGAAGCGGCTGCTGCAAGAAAATATTTTATGATATTGTTTGACAAGACCTTTGTTCGCCGTAATCCATGTGCAATTAATGCTGCTCTTGATTATGGTTATGCAATTCTACTGTCGAGTTTTAACCGTGAAATTGCAATTAATGGTTATTCTACTTATTTAGGAATTCATCACTGCTCTGAAGAAAATCAATTTAATTTGGCATCAGATTTAATGGAACCATTTAGACCATTTGTCGATTATTGGGTTAAGGCTAATGAGAAAATCAAGGAGTTAACGCCAGATATTAAGTATGGATTAGTTGAACTATTGAGTTTGGAAATTAATTTTAATGGTAAAAAGACGTTGTTAACTAATGCGATTGCAGACTACACACGCCATTGTTTAACTTTTCTAAGTAATGATAATTGCGGGTTACCAGAAATGGAGATGAATTTAACAAATGAGGTACCGAATAATGCGTTTAATGATAATGTTTGATTTGCCAACGGAAACAGCACAACAAAGAAAGGAATATAGACAATTTCGTAAGAAGTTAATTAATGAGGGGTTTTTGATGATGCAGTATTCTGTTTATGTTCGCGTTTGTGTGACGCGACAGACGGCACAATTTTTAGAAAAGAGAGTCAAAAAGTTTTTGCCTAAAGGCGGTATAGTACAGTCATTAATGGTCACGGAAAAGCAATATAACGATATGCACTTTTTGGTAGGGAAACCTATAGAAGATGTACGCAATATGTCGGATAGGACAGTGATTTTATGATTTTATCGTATTTGACTCACAAGAAATGGGTACTGACTAACTCTGGAATAAAAATTATTGCCACGCAAAGTCCAATTGCTTTTCGTGATTTAGTGCAGGCATTTCAGTGTCAGAATGAAATGCTAATTTGTGCAGATGACAGTTATGATTCACTTGATATTGCTAAAACATCTGATTTTGTTGGTGATCCACTTTTGAGTGATAATATAATTAAAAAACACATGTCAAATATTTTAAATAGTTATATTGCTAATATTAACGAAAATAATCGAAATCAAATTTTTGTCGCATTGCAAAATTTAGAGGGAGCTATTGATGATTCATTAATGCTGGAAGATTTACCATTAATAATTGAGTTTGATGATGATTTGAAAAAACTTTTAAAATTTGTTGATTTACACATAGATTCTAAATTTACTAAGAATCCATATGCTATAATAGATCTGGTTCTGAAAATTCATCAATCATGTAACTTGAAATCGATCCCTGTGATGTGTAATTTGACACACTATTTAGAACGGGATCAATTGATAGAGTTATCAAGTTTAGCTCAACAAATGAATAGGATGGTAGTCCTTTTAGAATTTACATCCCCAGATTTATTGGTTGTACCTGAGGGTGTGCAATTTTATTATATTGATCAGGATCTAATCGATTTGTACTGACATCTATATTAAAACTTTATTATAAAATATCGGTTTTAGATGGTTGTTAGATCAATGATGATTAGAACCAAACAAAATTAAAAATTACCAAAACAAACGTTTTAGATGGTTGTTAGATCAATGATGATTAGAACTCTTGATCCACAAAAAGTGGGAAGTATTGTGTTTTAGATGGTTGTTAGATCAATGATGATTAGAACAATTGCAGTAACTAAAGTTTGCCCAAAGTGGTTTTAGATGGTTGTTAGATCAATGATGATTAGAACGGCGATATCAATATACGGTGCTCTTTTTCTGTTTTAGATGGTTGTTAGATCAATGATGATTAGAACTACAAAGCTTTAAATCTAATCAAGAACTAAGTTTTAGATGGTTGTTAGATCAATGATGATTAGAACTCAAAGAAATTAGGCCCAATTGGATTGTTGGTTTTAGATGGTTGTTAGATCAATGATGATTAGAACGAGAACTCAAATTGAATTTATGATTCAGGTGTTTTAGATGGTTGTTAGATCAATGATGATTAGAACTATATAAGTCTTTTAGACCCTCCATAACTAGTTTTAGATGGTTGTTAGATCAATGATGATTAGAACAGATAGTTGTGCTATAGTGTATTTGGTGCTGTTTTAGATGGTTGTTAGATCAATGATGATTAGAACAGAAAAATGCTCCAGAATTTCATACATTGCGTTTTAGATGGTTGTTAGATCAATGATGATTAGAACAAATTACACGACAGTATTACGTATGAAATAGTTTTAGATGGTTGTTAGATCAATGATGATTAGAACCATTCTTACCAGTAATTGCGTCCAAACCTTGTTTTAGATGGTTGTTAGATCAATGATGATTAGAACAAAAAACATATTTGTGTTCATGGAAATGCTGTTTTAGATGGTTGTTAGATCAATGATGATTAGAACATCTGCAATTCAATCGCGACTGACCACCGCGTTTTAGATGGTTGTTAGATCAATGATGATTAGAACATTCAGAACCTAAAAAACGAGTAAAAAACGGTTTTAGATGGTTGTTAGATCAATGATGATTAGAACTAAATATTCCTAAGAATACTTTGAGTAGGTGTTTTAGATGGTTGTTAGATCAATGATGATTAGAACTACCTCACTCTACGGAAGAAGGGTAAGTAAGTTTTAGATGGTTGTTAGATCAATGATGATTAGAACCCAAAGTTACTTGCACATTAGCTACTGCAAGTTTTAGATGGTTGTTAGATCAATGATGATTAGAACGGCACTAGCGTCAAGTAGGTACTAGGCTCAGTTTTAGATGGTTGTTAGATCAATGATGATTAGAACTATTATTGGTATACAATTCGTCAACATGTAGTTTTAGATGGTTGTTAGATCAATGATGATTAGAACGGTTAACCTTATCTCCGCTACTCTGACTAGGTTTTAGATGGTTGTTAGATCAATGATGATTAGAACAGCAATTAACGGACACAAGCCAGACGCTAAGTTTTAGATAGTTGTTAGATCAATGATGATCAAATCCCAAAAATGGTGTGGATAGTGTTTTAACCAGTTGTTTAGAAAAGATGCAAAACTTAATGTATTATTAACTAAAGAAAAAAATACATGTTTTAATTGTAAATATTATGTAGAAATTGTTCATCAACCTATTTCAGTTAAAGACGTTGTAAAACAAAATAAAGGATATTATTTCCTTGATGTTTTAGCTACAGTTATATTGTAATATTCACATTTAAAGGACTAATTATAAAATTATATATCTTATTTGATACAAACTAATGATACTAGAAAAGCACTAAACCACGTCCGGTTTAGCGCTTTTCTAGTATTGTATTAATTAAGAATGGCTGGTTTTATCCCATGAATTGTGTCCACTTAATTGTCTCACAATTGAACAAAAGGGAACAATAGCCAATACCCAGCGATATAAACTAAAACTGAAAACATTTTTTATAATTTGATTAAAACTCAATTTAATATTGCCTTCGGAGGCCTTTAATTGTTTTAAAACCATTAAAGTATTAGTTGTGTATTCGATACATAGCAACGCAAGTAATATACTGAAACTAAGTACGAAATTTGTATTTGCATAAAAAATTAAGACAAGAAAGGAAATAATAGAGGCTGGCGTAATTATAATCGATAAATAAGGCATTGTTAAAAATAAAATAATATCAACTTTAATCATAATCGGTATTTTATTGGATTTAATAATTTTAAAACCATATTTGGTTAAACATTGCAAACCGCCTTGACACCAGCGTATACGTTGTCTAATTAGTTTTTTAATAGTTTTGACACCTTCTTGTTGAACACTATCAATATTGATGAAAGTGCCAAAATATCCTTTAAGTAATCCTCTTAATGAAAATTCACAATCTTCCAGTAATGAAGTTGACCAACCGATGTCCTGCGCCATCGACATAGTAACAAATTGTCCATTGCCAGATGCCAAAGCTGATCCCCAATTGGTACGAATCATCTGTAGTAACCCGTTGTAAATTGATAATTCAAAATTCTGCATATTGATTAAATTAGAATCAGTATTAAAGATGTCTACTCGTGTTTGTACTAAGTCATAGTTCGAATATTCAAAAGCATGCCAAACTTTTATTAAATAATTACTGTTTAAATGACTATCGGCATCAACAATTCCTATGAGTGTACTTTGGGGAGTGTCAATATGAGAAATTCTTTTAATAGCATCTTCTAGAGCAGGTCCTTTGCCTTCTTGAGCATGAGGCTTAACTCGATGAATAACAATAACATTATTTATGAAGGAGTATTTCTGCAATAATTCTGTGGTACCATCATTAGAATCATCATCAATGAAAACCAATTTAAGATTGAAATTATTTTTGCATTGATCGTGAAGACTAAGTAATGCATCCATATTTTTTGTAAGACATGATATTTCATTCATTGCTGGAATTATTAGTAGCATTGTATTAAATGATCGTTGCTTTGTAGTATATTTTTCTTGTTTTATATGGGGGTTAAATGATAAATAGATACTCCAAGCCATACTTAAAGTAAATGCTATAAAGCTAATTAATAATATGATTTTTATAAAAATGTTTATTTTTTTCATCTCCAATTTTTGTGAAGACAAATGCTTGTTTATACTACTATTAGCTTTGAATAATTTGTTGTTTTTGAAAGTATATTTATACTGCGAATTATAAATTACGGTTTAAATATTAGCGATATATAGGTAATTATATAGATTTCTTTTGATTTATGCAATTTTTGACAGAATGTTTTTTAATAAGTTATAAATAGATATGTACTTATATATGTGCGTGTATAAACTTCTATAGATTAAAAATTATAAAATGTTTTTATAAAAATTATTGCTATTTAACCTGATTTGTGTGTGCTTGTAGTTTAAACGAAAATACTCAACTTTGATAATTATCAAAGTTGAGTATTACTACACTAATTTAAAATTCAAATGTGATGCTGTTATTTAGAATTATTACCTTTAACTTAATTTCTTTCGACTTCACGGATAAAGTCAGCTAGATGCTTATAATAAACATTCGGATTATCAACCATGTGGTGATGGCCACCATCTGGAGTAGTTACTAATTTAGAGTTAGGGATTTCTTTTTGCATAATTTTTGCTGTGGCAATTGGCATCGTTTCATTTTCACCAAAAGTTATTAAAGTTGGTACTTTAATATTTTTAAGCTGATCTCTAAAATGCCAATCTTTTAGTTTGCCAGTGATAACGAATTCATTATCACCTTGAAAAGTGTTATAAACAGCATTGCCACCAAGATCTTTTAAATGATATAGCTTAGATGGTTGGCGCCGATCAACAAAGTTGATATTTAAGATAGTAACATCTTCTTGGTAGCGGGGATTAGCGTAATCATTATTTTTTTCGCATTCGTGCATAAAATCGATTTCAGTTTGCGACAAGATTTCTTGACGGCGACGATTGACAGCTTTAACGTAATCATCGATCTCATCAACCATTGATGAAATAATTGCTCCTTTTAAATGCTGCCCATATTTAACAGCATATTCTTGGACAAGTAATCCACCCCAACTTTGACCAATTAAGTAAAAATTATCTAGACCTAATTTAGCACGAACCTCGTCTACTTCATCTAAGAAGTAGTCATAGGTAAGATATTTAGCAGCAATCTTAGGATCAGAATAATCTGGCTGATCAGAATAGAGTGAACCTAATTGATCATACATCGTAACTTGAACATTTAAGCCTTGCTTTTCTAACTGTTCTGCGGTGTCTTCCCAATATTCGTGATTGCCACCAGGTCCGCCATGAAGTGCTAATAAATGGATGTCTCCATGTCCTTGGGTATTAGTCCATAGATGGTAACCATTGTTTAATGTGATTATTTGGGTACCTGTTTTCATATTTTTCTCCTTTATTAATTAATCTCAGTTTCTCTTTTAGCTTATCATAGATGAAAGAAAACATGGAATGATCAATTATAATTTTATATTTAGTTATAGCATATTTTATTAAAAGTTATCGTGCTAAAATTTAAGGGGAGAAGTTTAATTTTTAGGAGGGAAATTATGGCAGAACCAGATTGGTTACGGCAAATGGATGCTGAAGAATATTTAAAAGAAGATTTTACGGCTAGTGGACAGGGTCGGTATACTATTGCAGGAATTGATAAGAATGACCCTAACTGGCTTGAGCAAGCTGCGAATAAGACTCATGCGGCTAGTGGTGATGATTACGTCAAGTTAGATAGTGGTTTGCTGACAGTTAATCAATTAAATTGGATGTTACGTAATACAATTGGAGAGTTAACTTTTGTTGATAATAATAATCAATTTTTATGGTATAATCGCCCAGTTGATCCTCAAACTAAAATGAAAGCTAAAAGAATTCCTGAACAAGTTGGTGATTCAATGGGAGAAGTTCATCCTGATGTCCGTGATGTAATTCCATCAGCTAAAAAAGTTGCGCATGCCTTGCGCAAAAAGCAGGATGGTCATAATGAAGTTTTTATGCCTGTCCCAACAGGAAACTTACATGAACTGGTTTTACATTATTACAAACGAGTTGAAGACGATGAAGGCAATTATGCAGGTATCTATGAATGGGTGCAAGATTTATATCCACTAGTTAAATATTTTTGCGAAACAACGGGTCAAAAATTAGTAATGGATTCTGATGCAACTTCGGGTGCAACCTATCGAAGAAATTCTAATTCAGATTCAATTTCTGGTGCTTCAACTAAAGCAGAATCAGAACTAGAAAAGCAGAAGTCTGATATTCAAACTGGTGCATCATCAAGTAAAGATTAGAAGTAGTGAGTAGTTCAATTCTACTCACTTTTTGTTATACTATTATTATATATAATTATTAGCGCATAAATATCATTCAGTAATTTTGCGTCTAGTCGTAAATTAATTCATTAAACACCGCTCATATGAACGATGCTAGTTTTTTTAGTAAGGGTGACATATTATGACTTTTTACACACTTAAGTATATTGAGCGAAATCAAAATACCAATAAAACAATTCTGTATGCTTTAATTGCAATTGCCGCGTTGACATTGATTGCTTTTACGGTTCTTTATCTTCGCCATCGTTTTGACACAAGATACCGTGATTTGGGAATTATTGCTTTATTATTCTTGTTACTATTTGTTGGTACGCAATATGAAAAATATGTTCAAACAAATTTAGTTGAGTCACGTTCAGAACAGATCGCACCGTTTATTAAATCAATTGCTAAGGACTATCAAGTGGCTAACTCGGATGTCTTAGTAAATTCAACTACTTTAGAAAATGGCATTATTGTCCGGATTGACTCAAAAGATAAAGATTATCAATTGGAATTGAATAATGATAACAATAGTTATTCATTAAAACAGGCACATGTGATTAACCATCAAGTAGATATTAAAAATTAGGAGGTACAAGAATGGATTATACACAGCTCTTTATCAAATTTGTTTTAGGTGTGGTAACATTAATTTTTCAGATTAATGTTTTTGGTAAAAGTAATATTGCCCCGACAACTGCACTAGATCAATTACAAAACTATGTTCTTGGTGGCATTATTGGTGGTGTTATCTACAATGCTAATATTAATGTTTTACAGTTTTTATTAGTTTTGATAGTTTGGACCTTAGTAGTCTTTATTTTGAAATATGCACGTGAGCATAGCAATGTGATTCGAACATTGATTGATGGCAAACCGATTCAAATTATTAAAAATGGTAAGGTTTTAGTTAAAAATTGTCTTTCTGTTGGTATTTCTGCTAATGAGTTGATGTTTAAGTTGCGTAGCCAAGGAATTTATTCAGTTGAGAAGGTTAAGAACTGTATTTTTGAAAAAAATGGCCAATTGACTGTAATCAAAAAGGATGAAAAGAATTTACATTTTCCATTAATCAATGATGGTCAAATTAATCAAGATGCACTTGAATTCCTGAATAAGGATGAGGACTGGTTACAAGAAGAGATTAAAAAAGCTGGTTACCAAGATGTTAGTGATGTTTTTTTAGCTGATGTCGATGATGGTCAAGTTTCCTTTACTGGTTATGATCGAAAGTAGAAAAAGGTATTAATGGATAATTTGAATAAAGCATATCAATTAATTGACGATGCTGATGTAGTTGTCGTTACAGCGGGCAATGGTCTAGCAAAAATTGAAGGCCTGGATTTACTGGGACAGACAAACTTTTCCCAAGAATTTCCAGAAATTTTTAAAAACTATGGTGTCCTTTCAGTTGGGACTGCACTAGATTTGAAAAAGTTATCATGGAAGCAGCGCTGGTCAATATGGAGTGAATTTATCCAGAAGTATTCTCTAACTTATGAACCAAGTGTCACAATGAGGCAGTTAAAACAACTTCTGGAAAATAAAGAATATTTCATAGCTACATCTACGTTTGCTAATTTCTTTGAAAAAGCAGGTTTTAATAAAAAACGCCTTTTTAATATTTTTGGAAATTGGACTAAAATGCAGTGCTCCAGCGGTGTTAATCATGGCTTACAAGATGATACTGCGGTAGTTCAACAGTTTTTATCCGCTAAAGATAATACGAGGGAGCTTGCGTCTTTAGTTCCTCAATGTACAGTTTGTGGTCAGCCAATGGAAATTCATTTGCCATTGAATGATCATTTTTATCCAGATACTGATGACAATGCCCGTTTTCGTTGGTTTTTAACCGGAAGTGAAAATAAAAGAACTGTCTTTTTGGAACTGGGCGTTGATGAAACGAGTCCACAATTGCTTAACCCGGTTTTACACCTGGTAGAAGAATATGAGCAGTGGTCGTATGTTGCTGCTGATTTAAAGAAAGAGCGTCTTCCCGAGAGTATCAATAAGCGAAGCGTGGCAGTTAATGCTGATAGTAAAAGCTTACTGGCAGCCCTAGTTAAAGGATAATAAATTGTAATGAGTATTTTTATTAAAAACGGTATATTACATGTCTCAGGTGCACAAGATCAAATACGGGCTAAAGGTCAAGAACGACCAGGATTTATTGCTGACTACACCTTGCTTGATATTGAGACGACGGGTCTAAATCCATATCGTGATCATGTGACTGAATTGGGAGCGATTAAGGTACGTGATAATGAGATTGTTGATCAATTTAGCCAGTTAGTTGTCTACCCGCGTTCAAATCATGTCCCTGCTTTCATAACTAAGCTTAATGGAATTGCAGAAGAGCAATTGCTTGAACAAGGAATGCCTATTAAAGAAGCAATGACATTATTTCGTCAATTTATTGGAAAAGATATTATTATTGGCTATAACGTAAATTTTGATTTGAATTTTTTGTATGATCTTACTAAAAAATTTAAGTTACCCATCTTAAATAATGATTACGTTGATGTTTTACGATTGGCTAGAGTATATTATCCTTATAAGCATAATCGACTGCTGGACTGTATGCAACGAGCGGGGATTGCCGAAACTGAAGAACATCATGGCTTAGCAGATTCGATTGCCACCAAAAAAGTGTATGATGATTTTCGTAATCACTTTACAATTGATTTACTTCAAAAAGCGCAGACCAAAATTAAAAATATTGATTTATTAGAACGACCATTGCAATCATGGGAAAGAGGTTTTCATAATCCCATTAGTAATAAAAAGATTGTCTTAACTGGTAAACTGAATATGGATCAATCTGAAGCTACTATAATGATAAATAATCTTGGGGGACAATTTCAAGATTTAGTTCAAGCAGATACAGATTACTTGGTCATGGGCGATCATGACTTCTTTAAGAAGAATAATCCAATTTGGCAACAAGCCCAAAAATATAATCTTGCTGGTAGTAAAATTAAACGTTTAACTGAACGTTATTTTTTAAATTTACTTGATGAATGGGCCAGAAATTAATAATTGAAAAGTGAGCTTGGCTGGTAGGCTATTTTGTATTAGTTGCAAACAGTAGTTCGATTGATTATACTTGATTATTATTAATCAAGGAGCATATTGGATGGCACGCAGACGTAGAAGAACTAACAGAAAGAGTAACAATAATTTTTGGACAGTTGTCATTATCATCTTATTTCTGTTTTGGTTTATTTCCACTAAAGGTGGAAGCGATCCTAATGGTCATCAAGTTATCAATCGAATAACTCAAAACCAGCATAATTCCATTAACAATCAAATTGAACAGGCAAAGCCAGCAGAAAAAGTATATGGAGGATTATCAAAGTCAGACTACCAAAAATTGGCTCAACTTGATTTTAAAAGTGGTGATTCAGCTTATATTACGGTAAATAATGATCATTCAACATTAATTAAAAGTGCTTGGAGAGTCAATCGAGTTATCTATTCAAATTTGGATAATTTAAATAGAACGTCACATTCAAATACGGCTTTTTTGGAAAAAAGAAATGTTGCTAGCGACGAATTAAGGGTTCGTCAATTTGTTGAGCCGACAGCTTGGCACTATAACCGTCATAATGATACACAAATTTATAATCGTGGTCATATGATAGCCTACTCAGTTTCCGCTGGAATTGATTTAGAGGGTAATTATAATCCGAGGAATCTTTCAGGTGATCAAAATAATCCCAAAAATTTATTTACGCAATCGGCTTTTTCTAATCAAAAAATTCAGACAATTTTTGAAAGCAGGGTGCGTCGAGCATTGCGGCAAAATCAACGAGTGATCTATCAGGCAACACCGATTTTTCGTAATAATGAATTAATGGCTCGCGGAATAAATTTACAGGCAATTTCAACCGATGGGGGTTTGGATTTTAACGTTTACTTGTTTAATGTACAGCCAGGATTCTCTTTTGATTATAATAATGGTCGTGCACGAATTGATCATGAACTGCAAGTTAAAGAAGAATATTAGTTATAAAAAGCCACTGCTATTGCAGTGGCTTTTTATAACTAAATGTTCGGATAATTCGATTTATTATTGAATTATACTAGATATGGTAATAGTAGTAAGAAAAGCCAGGAGTTTATCTTATGATGATTATACTTAAAAATAAGAACATTATATGAAAAAAAAGTTATAATAATTAATAAATGTAGGTAAAATTACGAATATTTGAGACTTAAGATATTTAATTCTATGCAAAGACCGAATATTTAATTAGGCAAATAAAGTTGTGTTTATAACAAATTTATTTTAAAATTAAAATTGAAAACATGTTAGATACAAGATATAGTGGTGCAATTTTATGGATAACAACAAATTTGTCGAAGTTAAAAATCTAAGAAAAGTATATGATAATGGCCATGAAGCTATTAAGAATGTAAGCTTTTCAGTTAAAAAAGGTGATTTAGTTTGTTTGTTAGGGCCATCAGGCTGTGGGAAAACAACCATTTTAAATATTTTAGCTGGTTTACTTAATCCAACGTCGGGCGAAATTTTATTTGATGGAAAATCAGTAGTAGAAGTTGCACCAAAGGATCGTCAAATTGGTTATGTTTTTCAAAATTATGCATTATATCCGCATATGAATGTACTTCAGAATGTCATGTTTCCGTTAACAGTGGGTAAAAATAAAAAGTCAAAAGCTCAGGCACGTGAAATTGCTCAAAAATATATGAAATTAACTCAAATTACGGATATTGCTGATCAAAAACCAGGCAACTTATCTGGCGGACAGCAGCAACGTGTAGCAATTGCACGAGCACTGGTTCAAGAACCAAAAATCCTCTTAATGGATGAACCGTTAAGCAATCTTGATGCAAGACTAAGACTAAAAATCCGTGAAGAAATTCGCTCATTGGTTAAATCCGTTGGAATTACAACTTTATTTGTGACTCATGATCAAGAAGAAGCTCTTTCGATTGGGGATAAAATTATTTTGTTCAATGATGGTGTAATCCAACAGGATGATTTGGGTGAAAACTTCTATTTAGAGCCAAATAATTATTTTGTAGCAAACTTTGTTGGTAATCCAGTAATTAATAATTTCAAGATAACAAAAAGTGCCAATGAATTACGTACTAAATACTTCACTTTGGATTTGGCTAAACTTAATCAGCAACGTTTTAAACGCCAGTTAGTTGATGGTGATTATATATTATCTGTTAGACCGGAAAATATTATACCTGAAGAAGGAGGCGTTTTTCATACAAAAGTGGCGGATGTTGAACTAATTGGTCGTGAGCGAATTTTGAAATTTAATTATGATCAAGTCCAAGGCCGTTCATTAGTGAGCTTGGAATCTTCAATCAAACGAGGAGACGAGATTGATCTTAAGATAAGATTAGATCGGGCATTTATTTTTACAACTGATGGGGAGCGCGTCTACTAATGAAAACTAATCAAAAAAAGGCATGGCTTTTCTTAGCACCAACAATAATTTTTGTAACTTTGTTTAGTATTTATCCTATTTTGCGGGCTTTTAGCATGAGTTTTCAGAATGGTCCACTAATTAATTTGACTTGGGCAGGCTTTAATAATTATCAATATATTTTTAAAGATCCTGAATTTTGGTTAGCAATTAAGAATACTGTTCTTTATGCGGTAATTTCAGTTCCGATAGGGTTAGCAATTTCTATCATGTTGGCGTGGATTATTTTTGCCAAGGTAAAACACAAATCTTTATTTGAGACCACCTTTTTTATGCCATATGTTACCTCAACGATTGCGATTGGAATTGTCTTTCGCTATATCTTCAACGGTGATTACGGGATGCTCAATTTTTTGCTCAGGAGCATTCATTTACCAGCACCTGATTGGATTGATGATCCGGCAATGTCATTGACAACAATTATTATTTTTGGGATATGGACGTCATTAGCATTTAATATTGTCATATTGATGGGGGCGCTGAGAAATATTGACCCTAGTTTTTATACGATTGCCGATATGTATGGCGCTAGTGGCAGAGATAAATTTTGGCGGATTACGATGCCAGAGCTTGTTCCAACGCTTGCTTTTTTGTTAACGATGAACATCATTGGTGCATTTAAGATTTATACATCGGTTTACGCACTTTTCAACGGACAAGCTGGAGTGGGTAATTCTGGAACAACTGCTGTTTTTTATATTTATAATAAATTTCAAATTGTTGGGACACCTGGTGTTGCGATGGCTGCAACAGTAATTTTATTTTTAATTATTTTGTTTGCAACTTTTTTGCAACGGAAAATGATGAAGAAGATAGGAGAAAATTAAATGAAACGAATTCGCTTGGGCGTCTTGCTTAGTTATATTATCCTATTCATCTTTGCGATTGTTACTGTCTTTCCTTTTATTTATATGATTTTGGGTGGCTTAATGAGTTTTCAAGAAACCACTTCAATTCCGCCGACATTGTTTCCCCATCACTTTGAATGGTCAAACTATGCGAAGGTTTTTGCTAGAGCTCCTTTTGCTCGGTACTTTTTTAATACGATTTTAACGGCAAGCATTACAACGATAATTAGTTTATTTAACTCACTTTTGGGTGCGTTTGCCATGGTCAATTTAAACTTTAAAGGTAAGAAAATTGTGCAGCTGGTTCTATTATCTCTTTTGATGGTTCCTGGGGAGGCAATAATTTTTACTAACTACAATACCATTGCACACATGGGATTGCTAAATACTTATATTGGTCTAGTTTTGCCGTTTTTGACATCAATTTTCTATATGTATTACTTGCAGAGCTATTTTAGCTCTATTTCTACGACAATTTACAAAGCAGCGATGATTGATGGTGCTAGTGATTGGGACTACATCTGGAAAATTCTGGTTCCAATGTCTAAGGGAGGTTTATTTACCGTAGGTTTGCTTAGTTTCATTTCGGGTTGGAATTCTTTTCTTTGGCCTCTGTTAGTAACTAATGAAGATACTATGCGCTTATTGAATAATGGATTGTCTTCATTTGCTTCAGATGCTGGAAGTGAAACACAATTGCAACTTGCTGCAGCAACCTTAACGGTTTTGCCAATTTTGGTTTTGTATTTGCTTTTTAGAAAACAAATAATCAAGGGGGTAGTGCGCAATGATCTCAAGGGCTAGGACATCCATTACTTTTTATAATGGATTGACGACAATTGGGGGACCCATGATTGAGGTTGCCTATGATAAATCGCATGTGCTTTTCGACTTGGGTGAGGTTTATCGTCCAGAGTTAACTTTACCTGATGAAAAATATCAAACTTTACTAAGTCACCATTTAATTGGTGATGTGCCCGATTTTTACGATCCGCTACTAACGGGAAAAACACTTGATCATGTTAAATGGAAACATGCCGCTGCATATATATCACATTTACATTTAGATCACAGCAAAGCCATAAACTTTTTGGCACCCGAAATTCCACTTTATGCAGGAAAACTAACGGCGCAATTGTTGCCAGTTTTAAATGAGCATGGTGATTTTCTTTTACCAGCAGCTGGTCACGATATAAGTTATACTAGACCAATTATAGCTGCTAATTATAAAGAGCCAATTAAGGTGGGAAAGATCACTTTGGAAATTTGGCCAAGTGATCATGATGCTTATGGAGCAACGGGTTTGATAATTACAACACCAAATAAAAAAATTGCTTATACAGGCGATATTCGCCTTCATGGTTATCATCCTGATCGGGTTCATCAATTTTTACAGGCTGCAAAAGGCTGTGATGCTCTAATTATTGAAGGTACTGGTGTCTCTTGGCCAGAAGAGAGACATGAACCAAGTAGTGAGGAATTTACTGGTCCGAAAAATGAAATTGAATTAATAAATCGGATTGTTCAGCTTGAGCAAGAGAACCCTAAGCGGCAAATAACTTTTAATACCTATCCAACCAATGTAGAGCGTTTGCTACGGATTATTGCAGAATCACCGCGTCAAGTTGTACTTCACGCACCGCGAGCTCACCTATTAAAAAGGAGTTTGGACTTGGATAATCCATACTATTACTTGCCAAAAGAAAAACAATTTGCCGATTTGAAGTCGGAGTTAGCAATTCCTTATCAAAAATTGCTAACTGATGATTGTGATTACTTTTGGCAGGTGGATAGTAACTATGATAACTTGCAACGTGGGGGATTATATATCCATTCTAATGCCGAGCCGCTTGGTGATTTTGATCCAGCGTATGGTCTGTTCATGCAAGCATTAGTAAATAACCAGATTGAGTTTAAAACATTGCGTTGTTCTGGTCATGCTGACGAGAAAGAGCTCAATGAAATTATTGGCGAGGTTCAGCCACAGGCACTTATTCCGGTGCACACATTGCATCCGGAGCTGGAAGAGAATCCATTCGGAGAACGGATTTTACCTAAGCGTAATGAAACAATTACGCTTTAGTTAATCAAAAATTGTTGTTTAGTTTTTAATTTTTGGGAGGTTTACCAAATGAAGTTTAGTAAAAAACTTACCGCAGTATTTGCTGTTGGTTTGACTTTGATCGGAACTGCTGCTTGTTCTAATGGCGGCAACCAGTCTTCTTCGTCTAGTTCTAAAAGCACTGAAAAAATTGCCAAAGTGACTAAAAAGACTGAAATTGTCTTTTGGCACGGAATGCCAGGTGTACAGCAGGAAACGCTAAAAGAATTGACACAGGAGTTTGAAAAAGAAAATCCGAAGATTAAGGTAAAGTTGGAAAATCAAGGAGCATATAATGACTTGCAAGCTAAGATTAATTCTACCTTGCAGTCGCCAAATAACTTGCCAACAATTACACAGGCTTATCCGGATTGGCTTTATACAGCTGCCAAAAATAAAATGTTGGTTGATTTAACGCCGTACATTAATAACAAAGATGTTGGTTGGGGTAGTAGCAAAGCTTCTGATATCAAGCCAGCCTTACTTGATGGTTCAAAGATTGCTGGTGTGCAATACGGAATTCCATTCAATAAGTCGATAGAATCATTAACTTACAATGCAAACATCTTTAAGAAATATGGTATTAAAAAAGCACCATCAACAATGGACGAATTGAAAAAGGATGCACAAATTATTTATACTAAGAGTAATCATAAAGTGGTTGGTGCAGGTTTTGATTCCCTTTCCAATTATTATGTCTTAGGGATGAAGAATGAAGGTAATGATTTTTCAAACAAAATTAATTTTAATGGCGCTGCATCTAAGAAAGTTATTAATTACTATGCCGATGGTATCAAAGCTGGTTACTTTAGAGTAGCTGGTTCAGAACATTATCTTTCAGGACCATTTGCTAATCAAAAAATTGCAATGTTTATTGGTACGTCTGCTGGTGAAGGCTTTGTAAAGCAAGGTGTTGGAAATAAATTCACCTATGATGTTGCCCCGCGTCCAGGTAAATACACTATGTCACAAGGAACTGACATTTACATGTTTAAACATGCAACAGCTGATCAAAAGGCAGCAGCATTTATTTATATTAAGTTCTTAACTTCAAAGGCAAGTCAACTTAAGTGGGCAAATGCTACGGGTTATATTCCGGTTAATAATGCTGCTGCTGAATCTCCTGAGTACAAAAACAGTAAAAAGATTAAATTGCCTGCTAAGTTAGAAGATGCTATGAAGAACTTATATAGTATCCCAGTTGTTAAGGATGCAGGTGCTGCATATGGTCAACTGAGTCCAATCATGCAAAACATTTTAGCAGCCGCTCAGAAAAATCAAGATGTCAATAGTGCAATTGATTCCGGTAAGTCAAAATTTGCTGCTGCTTGGAAGCAATAAACTAAATAACAATTGAAAGTTTGAAATTAAGTCCAATTAAGATTTTTTTGAAAAACTTTGATTAAGCGTTAAGTTGTACCCTGTAATTAACGGTGATACAGGCTTAACGCTTTTTTGATGTATAAATTTTAGTATTAGCTCTTTCTAATCATATTTACATAAAGAAAGTAAAACTGTAGTAATTGCTAATAAAGCCGAACTTTTGCAAAAAAAGCAAACAAATATTGAAAAAAAGGCGAATTTTTATATTTATTTAATTGTGTATTAAGCTGAGTTGCTTTACAATTAGTAAGAATTTATGCTTATAATTCAAAGTCCACGATATCACTATTCTGGGAGGGAAAAGATCTTATGAATTTTGCTAAAAAGTTTGCTACTCTGGTAATGGTAGGACTAACTTTTGTTGGAATTACGGCTTGTTCAAATAAAAGTCCGTCTTCAACTTCTGATTCAAATCAGATTCCTAAAGTGACTCAAAAGACAACGGTTGTCTTTTGGCACGGAATGCAAGGCAAACAGGAAAGCACATTAAAAAGTTTAGTACAAAGTTTTGAAAACAAAAATCCGAAGATTCGGATTAAACTTGAACAACAAGGTAACTATGATAATTTACAGGCTAAGATTAACTCAACCTTACCATCACCTAAAAATTTACCAACAATTACTCAGGCTTACCCTGGTTGGCTTCAAAGTGCAGCAGAAAACAAAATGTTGGTCGATTTAAGTCCGTATATTAATAATAAGAAAGTCGGATGGGGTAATAAATCTGCTTCAGGAATTAAACCAGAGATGTTAGCTGGGGCTCAAATTCAAGGAAAACAATATGGAATTCCTTTTAATAAATCAATTGAGGTTTTAATTTATAATCCAACAATATTTAAGCAATATGGTATTAAAAAAGTGCCAGCTACAATGGCGGAATTGAAGACAGCTTCTCAAATAATTTATCAAAAAAGCAACCATCAGATAGCTGGTGCAGGGTTTGATAATCTGGATAATTATTATGTTTTAGGGATGAAGAATGAGGGTCAGAATTTTTCAAGCAAAATCAATTTTACTGGTACTAAATCTCGCCGCGTAATTGATTACTATGTAAGTGGAGAAAAAGAGGGTTATTTTAGAATGCCGGGTTCAGATAAATATCTTTATATCCCATTCACAAATAATAAACTGGCAATGTTTTTGACATCTTCTTCAACAGAAACTTGGATTAAGCAGACCAGCAGAAAGAGTTTTACTTATAATGTAGCGGCGCGACCAAGTAAATATACAATGCAACAGGGAACAGATCTATATATGTTTAGTCAAGCGACTGCCATGCAAAAAGCTGCTGCTTTTAAATTTATAAAGTTTCTTTGTTCAAAAGAAAGTCAGCTTAAGTGGGCTCAATCTACCGGTTATATTCCAATTAATACTGATGTAACCCAAGAAGCTGCTTATCAGAAAGAAAATCAATTTAAATTACCGGCACGATTAAATGATATTTTAAGAACGAATTTTTTATACAGCGTTCCCGTAATTAAAGATTCAAATGCAACCTTTAGTCAGTTAACACCAATTATGCAATCAATATTAGTAGCAGCTCAAAAAAATCGGAATGTTGAAAAAGCAATTAAGGCTGGTAATATTAAGTTTAATGCTGCATGGAAGCAATAAGGTTTGTTAATAAATAAAAAGCAGGCAAAGCCTGTTTTTTATTTATCGTTTTTTGTTTGAATGGTAAGATAATATTGGCATGTTAAAATTAATAGCCAGCAACTGGGGGTAACAAAAATGATTAAAGAGCAAAAATTCCCGATAATAACTAATTATAGATGGTATGACATCAGTAATTTAAGTGAAACGGATAGTAATCAGTTACAAGATGATTTTAATTTTACACCAGATATGATTTCTTATATCTCTGATCGTCATGAACGGCCACACTACGATTATGATACTTATACTCATATTAACTTGCTAGTATATGACGTGCCTATCTGGCCAACGCAGGTTATTAAGCATTTTACAGCTCATCCAGTTACTTTTTTAATATCAGAAAAAAATATTTTTACTTTTCATACTGAGTCTACTAGTTATGTCTTTGATCAATTCAATGATCTTATGATGCGACGAGAACTTGCTAAAGCGCAGGATGTTACTGAACTATTAATGAAATTTTTGCTTTTTTCTTCGCAATATTTTCAACGAGCAGTCACACAACTGGATGATGAACGCAATCTATTAGATAAAAAGTTATCTGGAGATATTAATAATCGGGATCTTGTAGAGCTTTCTAATATTGAAAAGAGTTTAGTATATTTATCAAGTTCTATTCAAACCAATTTAATGATGCTTCATAGTTTGAAAGTGTCTGAACTGGACTTTACTAAGCGTGCATGTGAACGGCTTGATGATGTGTTAATTGAATCAAACCAATCGGCAGAAATGGTAAAAATTTCGCAACAAGTAACCCAGACATTATCTGCAACATCAAATAATATGATGAATAATAATTTGAATGATACCATGAAGTTTTTAACGGTCTGGTCATTAGTATTAACAATACCTACTATTTTAACCGGATTTTATGGGATGAATGTCAGTTTACCAGTGGGGCATAGTTCATCTGACTGGATCATAATTATGGTTTTAACAATTATTTTGATGGTTTGGTTAGTAATTTTGATGAAAAGACACCATTTCTTTTAAGATGGGGATGGATTTATGAAAAACAAAGTATTAATTGGCTCATTAATTACCACTTTGCTCGCATTTGTTCTCTATTCAGCCAATCTTAAGCGAACGGAAAATGCTAGTTTGCAAATCGTGGGTTCCAAAACACACCAAGTATTCAATAGTAGTAAGAATAAAAATGAAGCTTCGCATGAACCAGATGTGTCTGATGTAGAATATAATAACCAAATAAAAGTTGTTCATGGAAGTGATCGTGTTTGGACACATAAAATTGAACAAATTATGGGTAAAGAACGGTCTTATCAGGTATATGTTCAAGATTTAAATTCGGGTAAATTTGCGGACATAGGCAATACGGTTAAATCACATGTTGTTAATAAATCAACTAGGTTATTTTTACTAACAGCAATTTTTTATCAAGAGCAGTATGGTAAACTATCAGGTAAGTCTGTTATTAAAATTAAAAAAGCCGATCAAGTGGAGTCAGAAAGATTACTTCAACCAGGAATAGGGTATGGGATTACTTATCTAAAGCAAGCGATGATGAATAATAGTCAGACGGCAGCTAAAGCATTATTACGTAAAATTAAACCTACACAAGTCATTTTAGTAGCACGAAAAATGGGTGCAACACACACAACTTTTGGTAAAGTTGGCAAAAACACACTTAATATTCAAACGACGGCTAAAGACATGGCACTTGTGCTGGCTAACCTGTATCGGAATAAAACTTTAAATCGGCAAAATTCTAATCAAGTTTTAAATGCTCTTCATACATCTTCTACTAAACCTAAAATCGCCAAAAGTATTAGTGGGTCTATTTATACAATTGGTGATAGTAAAGCAAGCGTTGAATTGGTTCAAACACATGGAAATTCATACTGTGTGAGTGTTTGGAGCAATAGTGATCATAATCTGGCTGAATTAGGCCAGACTGTCAATCGTTTTTTTTAAATAAAACTAGTATGGAATTCAATTTGAATTCCTTTTTTGTATATAAAACTATGTGTTAGTAGTAATCGACAAATAATCGATAACAATTTACATATTGTAGATTGTATTCTTCTGATTGTAGTGTTATATTGTTCAGTATGCTGTTTAAAGGAGGGAAGGAAATGGTTAAAAAAAGAAGTCTTGACTTAGATAAAGTAATTGCAAAGGCAACAGAAATGATAGGCCGAAATGGATTATCAGAAACAACCTTGCCAAGTTTGGCAAGTGAGTTGGGAGTGCGTTCTCAGTCACTTTATCACTATGTTTCTGGTCGTAAACAATTATTGTCGCTTGTAGGTGCAAGTAGAATCAAAATTTTAATCAAAAAGTTAACGGATAGCATAATTGGATTATCTGGTCAAGAGGCATTACTTAAGTTTGCTGATATTATACGTAAATTTATTCTAGATGATCCAGCATTGATAAGCATTTTGTATCATTTAAATGAATATCAAAAAGATGATGCAATTACCCAAGAAATTATGAATATAATTGCGCTGGCTGATAAGTTGAATTTACGTAGTGATAGTACCGTTTCACTTCATTCTTTAATTGGCGCTGTTTTAGGATATGTCTTTTTAGATGTATCTGATTCCTTTGCGGATGAAACTGGCACCGAAGCTGATATAGGCTACCATGAACTAATTTTACAACTAGTTCGGCCAAAAGATTTTTTGCAAAAATAGAAAGGAAAAGTAGAGTGCAAAAATTATTAAAGAATCATATTTTTTCATTAATTGCATGGGTAATAATTTTAATTATTTCTGTTGTGGTTTTGCCGGATGTTACTGGGTTAACTAGAGAGCACTCAAATATTTCCTTGCCACAAGATGTGCAAAGTGAGGTTGCGCAATCAATTCAAAATGATTGGGGACCAAAGCAAAGAAATACTTATCAACTTGCAGTTGTCTTTAACAAAAAGAATGGCAAGTTAACGGCTGATGATAAAAATGCCATCAACCAAACTATTACTAGTTTGAAGGATAATGAAGATAAGTATGGTATAAAACAAATATTGGGACCCAATGATAATATTGCAACCAAGAAAAAATTACAGTCAGATGATAATACAACATGGATTGCACAAGTAAATGTTGCCAAACATCATGCTCCAATTAATGAAGTGGAAGAACAGATTAATTCAGCCGTGAAGACAGCTGGGATCAGAACTTATGTTACTGGAGCAGATGTTTTGCAAAATGCTTTCTCCAATTCGATTCAAGAGGGTATTAAGAAAACTGAAGCTATTACAATTGTCTTTATTTTTATTGTTTTGGTTATTGTCTTTAGATCACCAATTGTCCCTTTGATTTCATTATTAACAGTGGGGATTTCCTTTATTACATCGTTTGCGATTGTAACAAATCTAGTTAAGTATCAGAACTTTCCGTTTTCAAATTTCACCCAAGTATTTATGATTATTGTGTTATTTGGAATTGGAACGGATTACAATATTCTACTTTACGATAAATTTAAAGAGAATTTAGGACTGGGTATGGATCGCTATCAGGCAATGAAAAATGCTCAAAAGATAGCAGGGAAAACAATTCTGTATTCAGGATCATCGATTTTAATTGGATTTACCGCTCTGAGCCTAGCTAAATTTTCAATTTACCAATCAGCTGTTGGTGTAGCTGTTGGTGTAGCTGTTTTATTAATTGTTTTATTGACTTTGAATCCATTTTTTATGGCTGTCTTGGGTGAAAAGATGTTCTGGCCAGTCAAGAAATTTACGGGCGAAAAAGAAGATAAATTATGGCATGGAATTTCTAAGGGCACTTTAGCACACCCAATAATTTATTTGATTGTTTTAGCTGTAATAATCGTACCATTTGGTTTAATGTATTCAGGTCATTTAAATTACGATGATACTGATGAAATTGGTAACGATGTACCTGCTAAAGCCGGAATGAAGATAGTTGAGCAACATTTTTCAAAAGGAATGGCCGAACCATCTATTCTTTATATCAAGAGTAACCATCGGCTTGATAATGAGGCGGATTTGCGGTTAATTGATCAGCTAACCCGACAATTACAGTCTTCAAAGAATGTGTCAATGGTAACTTCAGTCACGCAACCTTATGGAGAAAGTATTCAAAAGTTATACGTTAAGAATCAGTTGAATACAGTTAATGAAGGAGTTGATCAGGCTCGGATTGGCCTAAATAAGCTTAGTCAAGCAAGTAAAAGTGTAGCAAATGGTGCTAGCCAACTAGCTACTGGTACAGGACAATTGCAAAGTGGTACAGGTCAACTGCAAAGTGGTGCTGGTCAATTGCAGAGTGGTACTGCTCAGATGAGTAATGGGCTAAATCGGCTTAACTCAAGCATAAATAGTGGTACTCAAGGACTTGCTGGAGCACAACAAAGTACGAAAGCAACACTTGAAAGTAGCTACAAAGCCAATTTAGCTAAAACAATTGGTGCTTTACCGGGACTATCACCTCAGCAAAAAATGGCCGCAATGCAGGCAGCCGGAATTGCTCTTGAAAAGTCATGGTCACAAGCGTCAGCTTCTTTACCAGATGTAGCTAGTCAGATGGGACAATTACAATCTGGTGTTGGGCGCTTGGCGTCAGCTTCTAACCAATTGCATTCTGGTGCCACAAGTTTAAATGGAGGAATCGGTCAGCTCAATTCTAGTGTTGGTCAATTAAATTCAGGTGCAGGTCAACTTGCAAATAATACGCCGAAGATTACCGCTGGAGTAGATAAAGTTAATAGTGGCTTGGGTCAAGGTGCTTCCTATTTGACAGGATTAGCAAATTCGTCAGCTGCGGATACTTTCTATATTCCTAAAGAATTTATCAAAGACGATACTTTCCAAACCGCAATTGAAAATTATTTGAGTCCAGATAAAAAATCGGCAATGCTGATGATTGTTTTTAATACCAATCCAAGTAGCATTAAAGCGACTAAAAAGGCACAAGATTTAAGTGTGATGGCCAAAAAATCGCTGGAAGGTACACGATTAGCCAATGCAACAATAGCTATGGGAGGACAAAGTGCTAAGATAGCAGATATTAAAGAAGTAGCTAACAAAGACTTTATTAGAACCGCTGCTATTATGTTAGTCGGTATTGGCATTGCATTAATTTTTGTTACTAGGTCGCTTCTTCAACCAATATATATTTTAGGGACACTTTTATTAGCTTACTTTAGTTCGTTGTCGATTAGTGAATGGGTTGTGAAAGCAGTAATGGGCAATAATATGCTCGCTTGGAATACACCATTTTTCGGCTTTATATTATTGATTGCATTAGGTGTTGACTATAGTATTTTCTTGATGACTCGTTATCGTGAACTGGAAGGCTCAAGTCCTAGTGATCGAATTCTGAAGGCGTGTGGTATTATTGGAACTGTTGTTATTTCAGCAGCAATAATCCTTGGTGGTACATTTGCCGCATTAATTCCTTCGGGTATTCCAACTTTGATTGAAGTGGCGTTAACGGTGATCATCGGCTTGATTATTCTTGTCTTTATTATGCCAATTACTCTAACAGCCGCAGTTAAATTGACATATGAGGGAATACACTTGAAAAAGAACCGTCGAGTTAAAGATTAACAAGGTAAATTATTAAGTTAAACGAAAAAGTACGATAAAGAGATTTTCTTTCTCGTACTTTTTGTTTTATGATTAGGATACCAAATATAAAATGATTAAAAGGATGGTTTTTATGACTACTTGTCCAAATTGTGGCCGCCTGATATCCGATAATGATGAAATTTGTCCAAAATGTCACTTTGATTTACAAAAATATAGGGACACTTTTTTTACCGATCAATATCAGAAAGGCAATTATGAAAATGAAAAAACCGGCGAAAGTATAGTAAATCGTAAACTTTATCGTCAGCAGTTTTACCCAGAAAAACAAAATCCAACTGTTAAAAAAATGCTCCAATGGATGCATAACAATAGTATGATTGTTTTTTTATTGGGAATTGCTCTATTACTTGTTATGAGTTTTTCTCGAAGTATTGGCTGGGTCTGCTTTTTTGCATTATTAATTTGGCTTTATCTAGTTTGTGTAAAAGATGGAAAAATTGAACGATATACGGTAGATAAACGCTTGACAGAAAAAGTTAATCAAATTTGTTCAAATATGTTTAATAGCGTTGAAGAATCTAGTCAAAAGGTGCATTCAAAAAGCAAAACCCATGATCGCGTAGAAGAACATGCAGTGAGAAAACATTTTAGTTATGTTCAATTGTTAGTTTTATTGATGGCTGTAATTAATTTAGTGGTTATTTTTACAGGTTCAGGTGCATCGGTTTCTGATGTCACCTACACGGGTAAAATGTCGTTAACACGGGTAACATTTAGGTTGGCAGGGCACTTGTTTTCTTCTAGTGCAACGCAATTATCGGGAGTGCTATTATGTTTTTTATGGGCGCTTATTGTAATTTTGCCATTGGTTATTATTTATAACACATTGAAAGATGGTAATAATCGTCGTCTTGTTGCCTTTGTGTTATCTTTAATAGAATCAGTTTTCTTAATTTATTTAATTTTCAAACTACCAACATTGACACTGACTAAGGGTGGAATTCTTAAAAACATTTCAAATGAAATTCTTTTATATGCTGTTTCGATTGGAGCATCAACTTACTTTTTAGTTTTATCAAGCATTATGACAACTATATTGACTGGCTATAACCTATTTAAAGAAAAGAAACAGAGTCATTAATTTTAATGAGATATTGAATAATGCGAGCTCAGTAAATTGCTTGATTTACTAGTTGATTTTATACAAAAAAGCTAGACCTCAGTTGGTCTAGCTTTTTGGCTTTGCAATTATTTCATTGACGGATCGATTATTAGATGCTCATTGACAAAAGCCATCATACCTAAGTCGCTTAATTCACGGCCGTAGCCAGACTTTTTAATACCGCCGAAAGGTAATTCACCTGAAGTAATCCAAGTTCCGTTAATAACGGTCATCCCCGTTTCAATTTGAGCAGCCACTTTTTCTGCATGTGCAATATTGCTGCTGATGACGGAAGAGCCTAATCCATAACTAGAATCATTGGCTAAAGTAATTGCCTCATCTTCATCCTCAACTGCATAAACGATTGCAACTGGTCCGAAGAATTCTTGATCATAAGCTGGATTATCCTTAGTAATATTGGTTAAAATCATTGGGCGGAAGAAAGCACCATCTGAATTAATTTCAGGATACTGATAGTAAACTTTTCCACCGGCAGAGATTGCTGCGTTAACTTGTTGTGTTAACTTGTCTTTAGCTACTAATGAGTTCATTGGTGCTAATGTGGTTTTTTCATTTAAAGGATCGCCAGCTATGAGGACTTCAAATGAGTTCTTTAAATCTTGTAAAACTTCATCGTAATGAGATTTAACGGTAATTATTCGTTTTGACGAAGTGCAAACCTGACCGTCATTGTAAATTCGGGCAGTTTGGAGAGCCTTCTTTAATGTTGAGGAGTCGGCATCATTTAATACGATAAAAGCATCATTGCCGCCAAGTTCCATAGTTGATTTTTTAAGATTTTTACCAGCAGCTTTGGCCACTGATTCTCCGCCACGTTCGGATCCTGTTAGAGCAACACCCTGAACTCGCGGATCAGCAATAATTTGATCCAATTGATCGTAATTAAGATAAAGGTTAATCAAACTACCCTCAGGAGCACCGGCTTGTCTGATAAGCTTTGTCATTAGTGCAGCCGAACCGGGTACATTATGGGCATGTTTAAGAATAATTGGGTTTCCTACAATAAAATTGGGTGCAAAAACTCTAATAACCTGGTAAAGTGGGAAATTCCAAGGTTCACAGGCTATAATGACACCGGTTGCCTGTTTTAGATAATATGCTTTGCCAAGTTGTGACTTAATCGGTTGTTTCATCATCATTTCTGGACCGTGCTCAGCATAATAATCACAAATTGAGGCACAGAGTTCAACTTCTCCCTTAGCTTCCCCAATTAGTTTTCCCATTTCCTTGGTCATTATTTCGGCCATTGGGTCTATTTTTTCACGCAATTTAGATGCGATTTGATGTAGAATAACAGTTCGCGAAGTTGGTTCTTCGAAACGCCATTTTTTGTATAGGGCATGGCTTAAATTGAGAGCATCTTCAATTTGAGTAGCAGTTGGGTTGCTATAATTACCAAACTTTTCATTAGTATACGGATTGATTGATTGGTATTTAGCCATAATGTTATCTCCTTAAGTATAATTATATTTTTGAGTTATTCATAAATATTATAAATCGTTTTCACATAAATTGCTTTAGTTAATTATTTCGATAGCCTTGGTTAAATAAGCAACAGATTCAGCGAGATATTGTTTTGCATAGGCCATTGCGTGTCTGGTTCCCGGGAGTAGTTTAAGATCGACTTCGTGATTTTCTTTTGCGAGAACAGAGATGAATTCAAGCAGATAGCTAACAGGGGAGAGTTCAGCAGTTGAATTAATCATTAATAAGTGAGTTAATTTTTGATAATTATATGATTGAACGTCAAGCTTTTGTAAAGTTGGTAGCTGGTCTGAACCGGCATACGTGATGGTGAAATATTTATAAAAAGCATTATTAATATCGGTAAATTTTTTTAGACCAAGTTCTTTTCGGGCAGCAGATGAGGCAGGAGTACTTGCATGATCTTTCATCCAGGTTGAAAAACTGACAGGGGCTGACCATGTGACAGTTGGAAATCCAAATTTACCTGCTAAATAAAGGGCAAGGACACCACCACTGCTAGCCCCAATTTGAACAATTTTAGTGGTAGGTGTAACGGAATATTTGCTATTTAGCAGCCATTTAACAAATTTTACACTATCTTGGTGAGCGACTGGGAATGTGTACTCTGGAGCAAGTGAGTAATTGGGAGCAAAGACAATAAAGCCCTGTTCGACGATTTTCAGGCTTAGTTCTTGAAGATCACTTTTATCGCCACGGAACCAGCCACCACCATGCCAAAAGAGCAAAATCTTATGCTGAGGCTTGATTTGTTGTGGCAGATATATATCAGTGGTCAAATTATTTTGCTGATCATAAGTTATATTAGATAAAATTTGAGTCATTGTTACCTCCGAATTGAAAATTTTATTGTAAAACTATTATACTTTAAAACAAAGTAGTATTTTTATTGGCAGCTCTCTTAATATAGGCTAATTTAGTGATAATCAGGTAACCAATAGGGGATATTTGTTTGCTGACCTATTTTTAAATATTTAAATTATTGTAATTATTAATCGAATATAACTAGAAAATAATCAAGCAGGAAATTTTTTTGGTAAAATGAGATTGTTATTGGAGGTAGGTTATGCATTTGTCAGCTAAAGCTAGTCGAAGACTGATTAATATCTTGACCGTTGTCAGCGGAGTCATTATTATTTTACTGTGTGTTTATTGGTACCGGTTAGGAATTTTTACGAGCCAAGCAAAAATGAGAGCATATTTGGCTGATAAGAAAATAATAGGACCAGTAGTTTTCGTTTTGATACAAATTATTCAAGTGGTATTTCCAATTATTCCTGGGGGTGTTTCCCTGCTTGGTGGGGTAGTTTTCTTTGGTCCACTTGCAGGATTCATCTACAATTATGTCGGTGTATGTGTCGGTTCAATAATAGATTTCTTTTTATCGCGGTTTTATGGTAAGCCATTTATTTTACACATAGTTTCTGAGAAAACTTTTGATAAGTACATTAAGTGGACAGAAAATCAACATAAATTCAATTGGTTTTTTGCCATCTGTATTGTTGCGCCAATGGCACCGGATGATGTCCTCTGTTTGCTTGCAGGACTAACTGAAATGAAATTTTCAACATACTTTTGGATTATCGTGCTTGGCAAGCCGTGGACAATTGCAGCTTACAGCTTTGCTTTAATGTTTGGGATGGATTGGTTATTGAAATTGGTTGGTAAATAATGAGTACGCGTGTTTTTTTACGATCATTCAATAAAAGCGATGCACCCACAATTTTTAAATGGGGGCAAGATGATTATTACCAGCGTTTAGGTGGTTTTCAGCATTATGAAAATTTGACTCAAGCAGAAGCTGCAGTTAATCAATATACAGCTAGAAAGTATAGTTATGCAGTTTGTCTTCACAAAAATCAACAATTAGTTGGCTTAGTTGAACTTTATGAGCGAGGAACTAATGAGAGGGATTTATTAAAAACAAAGGAAGTGGGATTTTTATTAGATAAAAATTTTTCTGGCCATGGGTTAATGACGGAAGCCCTAACATTGCTTTTCACTTATGCCTTTGGCCAACTTAAACAAAAAGAACTTTGGGCAGGAACTTTTAAAGATAATTTACGTTCACAAAAGTTATTGCAACGACTAGGTTTTCATTATGTTTATGCAGTTGATTTAGGTCAGATTAGTGATATTTTCACTTATGAAGAAAAGTACTATTTATTAAAAAAGGCGGATTGGCTTAAGGGTCAATCAAAAGAAAACTTAAAATATTAAAAGATACAGATTTTAATATTTTAAAGCTAAAGTGCTAATTAATTTAAATAAGGTTTGACAAAAAGATAATTAATGTTTGCTTAAAAGCGCAGAATAGCATAAAATAAACCCAAACACAGAATCCTAAGACTGATTTTTCAGAGAATCCGTATTTTGGTGTAAGCGGATAGAGGTCGTTTCCAGATTCTATTAATGTGGGTAATTAACAGTTACACGGCTAGCGGCACCGTTATCGCCAACTAAGTGAGTGCAGCTATTTTAAGTAGCTGAAACTGGGTGGTACCGCGAAGCCATGTTTAAGCCGATTCGTCCCAATATAAGGGGATGAATCGGCTTTTTGTTTTGATGGAGGTTAGATATGTTAGACATTAAGGTAATTCGCGAAAATCTTGACTGGGCAAAGAAAAAACTTGCTACACGTGGTATTAAACCAGAGCAATTGGATGAATTAATCAAAATTGATCAAGACCGTCGTGATGATTTAAATCAAAGTGAACAATTAAAGGCAAGACGTAATCAAGTTTCAAAGCAAATTGCTGAAGCAAAACGTAACAAAGAAAATGCTGATAAAGTGATTCAAGAGATGCGTGAGGTAGGCAGTCAAATCAAGTCTCTTGACGAGAAGGTAAATGAATTAACAACTAAACAAAATGACATTTTACTAAGATTGCCTAATTTTCCAGATGATTCTGCGCCAATTGGTCCTGACGAAGACTATAATGAAGAAGTCCGTCGATGGAGTGAGCCAACAAAGTTAGCTTTTAAGCCGAAAGCACATTGGGATTTGGGTACAGATTTAGATATTCTGGATTGGGATCGTGGTGCCAAAGTTTCTGGTGCACGGTTTGTTTTCTATAAGGGTGCAGGTGCATTACTTGAACGTGCTGTCTTTAACTATTTCTTAGATGAAAATACTAAGGCAGGTTATACAGAAATTATTCCACCATACTTGGTTAATGATGAATCTATGCAAGGAACAGGCCAATTTCCAAAATTCCGTGAGGATGTTTACACAATTGTTGATAATGACAATCCAGAAAAGCAATTGGATTTGACTCTTATTCCAACAGCTGAAGTTCCATTGGTTAATTATTTCCGTGATGAAATTATCCATGAAGACAAGTTACCAATCAATGTTACGGCACTTTCTCCTGCTTTTAGAAGTGAAGCGGGTTCAGCTGGTCGTGATACGCGCGGTTTAATTAGAATGCATGAATTCCGCAAAGTAGAAATGGTTAAGATTTGTAAACCTGAGCAATCATGGGATGAGTTGGACAAGTTGACGAAAAATGCTGAACACTTATTGCAAAAGTTAAATCTACCTTACCATGTTGTTGCGCTGTCGACAGGAGACGCTAGTTTCACTAGTGCTAAAACCTATGATTTAGAAGTTTGGATGCCAGCACAAGATAAATATCGAGAAATTTCAAGTTGCTCTAACTGTACTGATTTCCAAGCTCGGCGTGCACAAATTCGTTATCGGGATGAAGATGGCAAGCTTCATTTGGCACATACTTTGAATGGTTCTGGACTTGCTGTGGGCCGTACAGTTGCTGCTATTTTAGAAAATTACCAAAATGAAGATGGAACTGTAACTGTTCCGAAAGCGTTAATCCCATATATGAATGGAATAACCAAAATCACTAAGAATGAGAGTCTAATTTAGATATAAAAAAGTTACTGTAAAATAATTCTACAGTAACTTTTTTAATGCTCAAATATTTAAAATATCGAATAATTAAGAAGCAAAAATAGAATTAGTTTACGAAAATCACATAATAATTAATCTTAAATAATATAGAAGAGAGTAAGAAAAGTGTAAAATACGAACGAAAATAAAAAGTTGACGAAGTGATTTAAAAATAGTAAAGTATTATCTGTGCTTGAGTACAGCAGTAAGTTGTTGCCGAAAGCAGAAAAAACATTTGAAAGAAAAGCTTGACAAAGGAAAGCTGATTTAGTAAGATGATAAACGTTGCTGCTTGAGAGAGCAGAGAGCGGACAGAAAAAAGTTCTTGACAAAGAGAACAAGATCTGATAAAT